>MGAT01000001.1 GCA_001789855.1 Candidatus Roizmanbacteria bacterium RIFCSPLOWO2_01_FULL_44_13
AAGGCAGACCTGCGCGACCTGGCCTTGATTTTGCCGGTGATTTTGTTGGTGGCTATAGTATTTTACGTTTTGGGAATAGACGTCAACGCCGTCTTAATGAAGGGAAATTTTCCGACGGTTTTTAATGATATAATGAATAAGATTAACCGATATTTTTTGTTCGTTTTTTTAATCAATTTCGGCCTGTTTGTTGTAGTGAAAACGGTTAACAGATTTTTATCAAAATGAATAAACTATTGTCGCAAACTTTAAACCTCAACGGCACAGAAATTAAGGGGCCGCTCGACGAAGGCATCAATAATCTGGGAGACGTGGTCAGCCGGATTCTGTCATTTTTGATGCCCATGGCCGGCATAGTCCTTCTTTTTGTCTTGATCTGGGGAGGGTACGATTTTATGATGTCGCAGGGCAACCCCGAAAAAATCAAGGGCGCCCAGGCGAAAATCACCTCGGGGCTGATCGGCTTTTTTCTCCTCATCGCTTCTTATTTAATCGTGCGCGTCATATCAGCAATATTTGGACTTAATACAGGAATACTATAATTGTTTTTTGATTGTTTTAATGTATAATTTAGGGGTAGATATGAGTCTAGAAAAGCAAATTTAGAACAGCTTTGAGTTATCCCCGCCACAGGCGGGGTTTTTTTAAGACAAAAAAATGTTTAAAAAATCCGAACCTCCAATTGTCATCTCCGTCGGCGGCAGCCTGATCGTTCCGAACGGCGGAGTGGATACGAATTTTTTGTCCAACCTCAATAAACTGATCAGAAATCAAGTTATAAAAGGTAGACGGTTTTTACTGGTTGCGGGCGGAGGTAATATCGCCAGGCACTACCGGGACGCCGGGAAACAGATAATAGGAGATATTACCGATGAGGATTTGGATTGGCTGGCGATCCACACCACCCGCCTCAACGCCCATCTTTTAAGAACGATATTCCAGGACATTGCCAACCCCAGGATTGTCATCAACTATGAAAAAAAGATTGCCAATTGGAAAGAACCAGTGGCAATCGGCGCCGGGTGGAAACCGGGTTGGTCGACCGACTACGACGCCGTCATTTTAGCCCGCGATTATAAGGCTAATGTGATAATAAATCTTTCCAACGTCGACCGCGTCTATGACCGCGACCCAAACAAATTTAAAGACGCCCGTCCGATTGAAAAAATGACCTGGGACGAGATGGAAAAACTGGTTGGCAATAAGTGGTCTCCTGGGTTGAACATGCCGTTTGACCCGATCGCTACTCAGTTGTCAAAGCAATATGGTTTAACGGTGATTATCGCCCCGGGCCACGACTTCAAAAATTTGGAAAACATCATCGAGGGAGAACCCTTTAAGGGTACGGTGATACAACCTTTCAAGATAGACGCCGGTTTTTACGACCACGACTATTATCTGGGAAAAAAAGGCGGGCACCGGTTCAACCGGGTCGAATCTTTAGGGGGCAAGATTTTTTACAACGCAATGAATTTTATTAGAGCACTCATCATAAAACTGTCGCTGAATCCCAAAAATTGTTTGGAGGTCGGCTGCGGCCTCGGCCACCTTATCCGCTGGTTGAGATTTTTTGGCATCGACGCCCACGGAATCGATTTCTCCGCTTACGCCCACAAACTCGCGCCCCCAGATATCAAGCCGTATATGAAAGTGGCCGATGTGGCCGACATCCCTTACAAGGATGACAGTTTCGACCTGGTCGTGTCTTTCAATCTTTTGCAGCACTTGGAAAGATCGAAGATAAAGCAGGCCGTCCAAGAAACGGTCCGCGTTTCCAGAAAATATATTTTCCACAAAATAATCACTTCCGACCACAATATCCTGTATGGGTTATTTCATAGACGGAATTTTTCGGATGTATCATTCTTTCACACCAAGTACTGGCTAAAGTTGTTTTCCTCATTTAAAACAGTCACGGTAAAAACCGCTTCCCTGCTAAACCCGTTTGACTTCGTCGGCTCACGTTTTTTACTAAAGAAAAAGCAAAATGATTCTTAAAAAAATCAGCCTCTCCAATTTCCGCAACTTCAAAAACCAGGAACTCGTTTTCAACCGGCGCCTGACCATCGTCGCCGGCGAAAATTCCCGGGGCAAGACAAATTTATTGGAGGCGATCTACTTTGTTCTCAAAGGCCAGGGATTTAGAGAAGAAAAAGAGGAGGAATTAATCAACCTAAACTTTAGCCGCGGGAAAGTAACCGCCGTATTTGAAGACAACGGCGCTGATAACGTTTTTGAAATCGACATCGACAAGTCGAATGGCAAGACGGTCAAGATCTTTTTTGTTGACCGCACCAAGAAAAGGCTGATTCTTTACAAAAAAGAATTGACGAGCGTGGTTCTTTTTACCCCGGACCAGATAAATATTATCAAGGGGGCGCCCTCATTGCGGCGCGAATATTTCAACGCCGTTTTATCCGAGCGGGATGACGAATACAAAAAACACCTGAATAATTTTGAAAACGCCTTAAGGCGTAGAAACAGGATTTTGGAAAAGCACGTTTCCGAAATCAAACTGCGCGACGAATTGAGTTTTTGGAACGACTACCTGGAGAAAGAGTCTCGGTATATAACGGAAAAAAGATCAGAATACGTGGTCTATTTAAATAATCACAAAAAACTCGATTCGAAAATGTTTTCGATTTCTTATCTGAGGAATGATTTTAGCAAAAAAAACTTGACTGAAGTTTTTCCGAAAGAGATGGCATTGAGGAAGACTTTGATCGGCCCGCAGAAAGACGATTTCGATATAATCGTTCAAGACGCAACCTCAAAAAAAGACATTCACCGTTATGGGTCCAGGAGCGAGGAGAGGTTGGCGGTCTTTTGGCTGAAAATAAACGAGTTGAGATATTTTGAGAACGAACTCGGAAAACCGATCTTGCTCCTCGACGATATTTTTTCCGAGCTCGACTACCACAACAAAAAAATTATCTTGAATTTGATCGGTCAATATCAAACCATTGCTTCGACTACCGATGAAGAATTTCTTAAGGAAATTAAAAGCGATAAGGAGATAATAAATCTTTAGATAATCAGTTAAGTTTGCGAACGACCGCCTTGACGACTCCATAAATTTCCAAATTTTCCCGAGGGTGAAAAGGAGGGTATTTCGGGTTGGCCGCTTCAAGATAAGCCAATCTTTTTACTCTATCTTTTTTGAAAATTTTCAAGGTCCACTCGTGGTCGATCTGGGCCAAGACGATGTCGCCGCTGCCGGCCTCACGTTTGCGCTCTATGATGACGATGTCGCCCTCGAATATTCCGACTCCAGTCAAAGAGTCGCCCGAAACTTTCAGCAAAAACGCCGAAGCGGGGTCCTCTATTAGATAATCATCCAGGGTCAAATAGTTTTTGTTTTCTTCGGCCAAGATCGGGTAGCCGGCGCGGATTACGCCGTACATCGGCAGGGCGAAAAAGTGAGAAGTGGGAGCGAGCTTGCCCGACTCTTTTTTCAAAAGCCCGGCCTCGACCCATTTGTTTATAAGCTTGAAGACGGCATTTTTGGAAGAAAAACCAAAAAGCTTGAGCATCTCGGAATAAGAGGGGAGTCTACGGTTTCTCTTGAAAAATTTTTTCAAAGCATTCAATCTGTCGGTTGCCATACTCATTCATTATAGTAAACATTTGTTCACTGTCAAGAGATATTTATACTAAAAAACTCGAATCCGTTCGAATTCTGCGTTTTTAAACCCGCAGATACCTATTTTGAGGGAACGTTCGTTTGCAAGCGCAGCGGTTCCCGAGAAATACGGTATCGAGGGTTTTATTAATGGAGCGACTCTTTTACACCTTATTTTCTGCCATGGCTTTGGAGATGTTTTTCGGAACCTCTTCGTAGTGGGAAGGCTCCATGTAGAAGATGCCGCGCCCTTCAGTGAGCGACCTTAAGATGGTGGCGTATCCGGAAAGCTCGGCCAAGGGGACATAACCTTTAATGACGACGGCGCGGGCGCGTTTTTCCGTCCCCAGTATTTTTCCGCGCTTGCTCGAGATGTCGCCGATGACGACGCCCATGAAATTCTCGGGAACCGTCACTTCCAGTTTCATGATCGGCTCCAACAAAGTGAGTCCAGCTTGTTTGGCGGCGTCCTGGAGAGCCATCGACCCGGCAATTTTGAAGGCGATGTCGGACGAGTCGACGTCGTGGTAGCTGCCGTCGATCAACGTCACCTCAAAATCCGTCATCGGATAGCCCAAATAGACGCCTTTTTCCTTTGCCTCGATCACGCCTTTTTCAACCGAGGGAATGAACTCGGAAGGAATCGATCCACCTTTGATTTTATTGGTGAACTTGAAACCTTCGCCTCGGGGCAAGGGGGCGATATTGACGACGCAGTGTCCGTACTGGCCGTGGCCTCCGGTTTGCTTGATGTATTTGGCTTCCACGTCGAGTGCTTCTCTTGTGACGGTTTCCTTATAAGCCACCTGCGGCTTGCCGACGTTGACGTTCATTCCCATCTCCCGCTTCATCCGGTCAACAAGAATTTCTAAATGGAGTTCTCCCATTCCGGACATAATCGTCTGACCCGTTTCGTGGTTTACCTTGACCTTGAAGGTCGGGTCTTCCTCGGCCAGCCTCTGCAAGGTGTAGGAAAGTTTTTCCTGGTCGGCTTTGGTCTTAGGTTCGATGGCAAGCGAAATGACCGGTTCGGGGAAATTAATTTTCTCGAGGATCAATGGCGCGGCCGGGTCGGCTAGAGTGTCGCCGGTTTTCGTGTCTTTCGGGCCAACCAAGGCGATGATCTCTCCGGCGTAAGCCTTATCAATTTCTTCGCGGTTGTTGGCGTGCATCAATAAGAGGCGGCTGACGCGTTCTTGTTTGTCGCGGTTGACGTTATAGACGTAGCTACCGGACTCGAGCGTCCCCGAATAGACTCTGACATAAGTCAGTTTTCCCACGTGGGGGTCGAGTTGAATTTTAAAAGCCAGGGCGGCAAATTTTTCCCCCGGCGTCAACTTTCTTTTTACTTCGGCGTTAGTTTTCGGATCGTGTCCGGTAATTTCATCCAAATCGACGGGAGAGGGCAGATAGTCGACGATCGCGTTCAAGATGGGCTGAACCGCCTTGTTTCGGAGCGATGTGCCGCAGTAAACAGGAATTAGTTTGTAGGCGATGACGGCGCGGCGCAACGCGGCTTTCAATTCGGGAACGGTAATTTCTTTGGCGCTTAAATATTTGTCCAAAAGTTTGTCGTCGGTCTCGGCAATTTTTTCCACCAGCTTGGCGCGGGCCTTCGTTGCAGCGTCTTTCAGATCGGCCGGGATTTTCTCCACCCTAAATTCAATTCCCTGTTCGTCTTTATCCCAATATTTGGCTTTCATTTCGAATAAATCAATAACGCCTTTGAAGTCGGACTCCTTGCCTATAGGGTAGACCATGACCGCCGGATGCGCCCCGAGGCGGTCCCTAATTTCCTCGACGGTAGCGTCAAAGTCGGCGCCCAACTTGTCCATTTTGTTGATGAAGCAGATTCTCGGCACTTTGTATTTATCGGCCTGCCGCCAGACGGTTTCCGATTGCGATTGCACCCCTTCTTCGGCGTCGAAGATGACGACGCCCCCGTCCAAAACCCTCAAAGACCTCTCGACCTCGGCGGTGAAATCGACGTGGCCGGGAGTGTCGATTATATTGATGCGGACGTCGTTCCAGAAAGTGGTTGTCGCGGCAGAGACAATGGTAATGCCGCGTTCTTTTTCCTGCGCCATCCAGTCCATTTGGGTGGTTCCTTCGTCGATGTCGCCGATCTTGTATGAGCGACCCGTGTAAAAGAGAAATCTTTCCGTCGTCGTGGTTTTACCCGAGTCGATATGGGCGATGATCCCGACATTGCGGATTTTATCCAACGGAACATTGCGGTCTTTAGTAATGATTGATTGCTGTGCCATAGGAATTTACCACTTCAGGTGGGAGAATGCCTTATTGGTTTCGGCCAATTTTTCGGTCTGGGCTTTTTTCGTGACGGCGGCACCGAGGTTTTTCGCCGCGTCGGTTATCTCCGCCAGAAGTTTGCCGGCAAAAGAATGAAATTCCTTATTGCTCCGTGCCCGTGCGGCGGTGATAATCCAATTTAAGGCAAGGTATAGTTTTCGGCTCCGCCTCACTTCGATAGGAACCAAGTATGACGCTCCTCCCAATCTTCTGGGTTTGACTTCGTGAAGAGGGGAGACATTATCGATTGCCTGGTGGAAAACCTTGATCGGTTCTTGACCCTGGCTTTTCAGTTTTTCAAAAACGTCGTAGACGAGGCGCTCGGCGACGCTCTTTTTGCCTTCGAGCATGACGTAGTTGATGAACTTCGCCACTTCCAGGCTTTGATAAACCTTATCCGGTTTGACTGATAGTCTTTTATAAGCGTGTCTTGGCATAATAGATTAGGCGGCCTTTACTTTCGGCAATTTGGCGCCGTATTTTGATCGGGAAGTAGTGCGGTTGTCGACGCCTCCGGTGTCAAACTTGCCGCGGACAATATGATATTTAACTCCCGGCAGATCCTTCACCCGGCCACCGCGGACCAGCACAATCGAGTGTTCGGCTAAATTGTGGCCGACGCCTTGGATATAGGCGGTCACTTCCATTTTATTGGAGAGCCTCACCCTGGCAACCTTTCTCAAAGCCGAGTTCGGCTTTTTCGGCGTCATGGTGCGAACTACCGTACAAACCCCTCTTTTTAGGGGGTTGTTGACTTTAAGGTAGCGACGCTTGAGCGAATTAAAATTCTGCTTTAAAGCGATCGACTTAGACTTTTTTGTCCTTGTCTTCCTTCCCTTTTTGATCAGTTGGTTGGTTGTTGGCATAAACGCTTTCAAATTTACCGTAATATTTATCGATTAATTCAGCGGTAACTGGAATTAATCTGCCAATTATAACATTTTCTTTCAGGCCCAACAAGTAGTCGACTTGGCCTTTGATGGCGGCGGAACTTAATACGTTTGTGGTTTGCTCAAATGAAGCGGCCGACAGCCACGAGTCGGTATAAATTGAAGCTCGGGTGATGCCAAGGATGGAAATCTTGCCGGTGGCCGGTTTTTGGCCTTTAGCCAAGGCCCTTTTGTTTTCCTCTACAAATCTGATCCGTGAAACGACCTCGTCTTTGATAAACGCCGTGTCGCCTTCGTCTTCTATAATGACCTTATCGCTCATCTTTCTAATAATGACTTCGAAATGTTTATCGTGGATGGCGATTCCTTGCGATTCATAGACTTTTTGGATTTCGTCCAACAGATAGATCTGGGCACTCCTTAGTCCTCTGATCGACAAGACGTCGTTTAGGTCGAGGTAGCCCTCCGAAAGCGGAGTTCCGGAAGCAACGAGATCTCCGTCCTTGATTTTCAATTTTTGCGATATCGGAATGATAAATTCCTGCTCTTTTATATTGGAATCTTTGTCAGCGGACGTAATCTTGACAGAATAGACTTCCTTTTCCGTGTCTTCCTGGATTGTTGCCTTGCCCGATATCTCGGCGATCGGGGAGACTATCTTCGGCGTCCTCGTTTCAAACAGTTCCTCGACCCTAGGCAGACCTTGGGTGACGTCGGAAATCACGATACCGCCGAAGTGCCTTACCCGCATCGTCAACTGGGTGCCCGGTTCGCCGACCGATTGGGCGGCAATCACTCCGACAGGAACGCCGATATCGACAATTTTATTGGTGGAAAGGTCTGTGCCGTAGCACTTTTGGCAGATGCCGTAGGGCGACTGACAGAACAAAGGCGATCGGATGACAACTTTTTCGACATTATTTTTAATCAATAAATCGACTTTTTCTTGATCCAAAAGCGAATTTTTTTCGGCCAGCGTTTTTCCGTCTTTGACGATGTCGGCCATCGCGTAGCGGTTTTTGATTCTCTCTTTGAATTTGTCGCCTCGGACCATGTCGGTTGAAATTATCAGGCCTTCCTCGACGTGACAATCTTCTTGGCGGATGATCATGTCGTGGGCGACGTCGACGAGCCTGCGCGTCAGGTATCCGGCGTCGGCGGTTTTTAGGGCCGAGTCGGTCAAGCCTTTTCTTGCTCCCCGGGCGGAGATGACGTATTCAAAAATAGACAATCCCTGGCGGTAGTTAGATTTTGTTGGTACTTCGATGATCTTGCCCAATGGGTCGACGACCAATCCTTTCATGGCGCTCAATTGCTTCAGCTGTTCTCGGGACGCTCTCGCGCCGCCGGACTTGATGATGATTTTCACCGGATTTTCTTCATCCAACTGCGCCCAGGTTTTGTCGGCCAGGGTTTCAGTGGTATCGATCCAAAGCTTGTTGGAATAACGTTTCTTTTCCTCGATAGTGAGCAGGCCTTGTTCAAAATTGCGCCTGACTTTTTCGATTTCGCGCTCGGTTTCGCCGATGATTTTGTCCTTGTCGGGAATAATTTCGCAGTCAAAAATAGAAACGGAAAGCCCTCCGGAAATCGTCGCTGCCCAGAAACCGACTTCCTTGACGCGGTCGATCAATTCACCGACGACCTTGGTATCAAACAATTTCATTGCCTTCAAGACAAGGTTCTTTATATCGGAAGCCTTGACTTCCTCGTTGACAAATCTCAATTCATTGGGTAGGGTATCATTGAAAATGATCCGCCCGATGGTAGTCCTTATGACGCGGCCGTCGACCTTGACCAAGATCGGCTCCCGCAAACTTACCTTGCCGACGGAAAAGAAGTTTATAGCTTCCGCGGCGTTGGCGTAAGCTTTTATGTCTTTGTCTTTTTTGTTGGCAAGGTGCGAGTTCATCGTCGTCAGATAGTAACAACCGAGAGCCATTTCTTTGTTCGGCAGAACTATCGGGGAGCCGTCGGCCGGTTTCAAAAGATTGTGGTATGGAAGCATCCTTTCCTTGACTTCATTAATCGCATTTTTGGAAAGGGGCAAAAACACCCCCATGGCGTCTCCGTCAAAGTCGGCATTGTATCCGGCGCAGACGGTCGGATGGAGTTTGATGGCGTGGCTGTCGGTCAATACCGGGTAGAAACCGAGGACAGACAGTTTATGGAGCGTCGGCGCCCGGTTCAACAATACCGGGTGGTCTCGGGTAATTTCCTCCAAAATGTCGTAAACGATCGACTCTTTTTTTTCCAAGAAATTCTTGGCGCTTTTAATGTTCGGCGCAAGACCCCTGATGATAATTTCATGCAGGAGGAATGGTTTAAATAGTTCCAGAGCCATTTCTTTGGGGAGGCCGACTTGATCCAATTTCAACTCGGGTCCGACGATGATCGTCGAGCGTCCGGAATAGTCGACTCTTTTTCCGAGCAAATTTTGGCGGAATCTTCCCTGTTTGCCGCGCAAAATATCGGAAAGGGATTTTTGTACTTTTGAGGCGACCGCGCCTCCTCGCCCCCGGCCCCTCGATTTCTGCAAGTCGATCAATGAATCGACCGCTTCCTGAAGCATTCTTTTTTCGTTGCGGAGAATTATTTCCGGCGCGCCCAAGTCGATGAGCTGTTTGAGCCTGTTATTTCGATTAATCACTCGACGATAAAAGTCATTGAGGTCGCTCGTTGCAAATTTGCCTCCCGGCAACTGAACCACCGGCCGCAAATCGGGCGGAATAACCGGCAAGACCGTCAACACCATCCATTTCGGGTCTATTTTTGCTTTGATGAAGGCCTCGATCGCCCTGACTTTTTTCAACAATTTATTTCTTCTTTCTCCCCTGGATTCGGATAAATATTTCAGAGCAGTCGTATACTCTTTTTGGATGTCAAATCCCGCCAGAATGTCGTAAAGCGCCTCGCTGCCCATTCCAACCGTTACGAAGTCTTCGACATTTTTTTCCTTGAGGTAGAGATAGTCGTCTTCTTCAATCACGTCATAGACTTCGATCGATTTGACGATCTTAGCTAATCGGTCAAAGAAGGCGGTTTTTTTTGATTTTTTTTCGACGAACTGATTGGACGATAGTTTCAGATGCTCTCTTTCTTTAAAGTCGGTTTCCTGGCCCGTCATTTCAAGTTGTTCCTGGTTGGTAATTTTTTTCTTGGCGTCCTCCATTTGTTTGGCGAAGCCGGCCTTGATTTTTTCTTCTTCGCGGACTCTTTCCTCGTCCAGCGTTTTAATCTCGTCTTGCCCGATTTGTTGAATTACCTTTAGAGATTTTTTCTGTTTTTCGCGGTCCACCTCGGTGACAAGGTATAAAGCGTAGTAGATAATTCTTTCAAGCTGTTGAGGCGGAATGCCGAGGACAATGCTCAAGATCGAGGAAGAACCCTTGAAGTACCAGATGTGGGCAATCGGAGAGGCGAGTTTAATGTGGCCCATCCTCTCCCGGCGAACCGCCGAAGTGGTGATCTCGACTCCGCAGCGGTCGCAGACGATTCCTTTATAACGCATTCTTTTATATTTGCCGCAGTAACACTCGTAGTCTTTGGTCGGCCCAAAGATCCTTTCGTCAAACAAGCCGTCTTTTTCCGCCCGGAATGTCCGGTAGTTGATCGTTTCCGGTTTTGTCACTTCGCCGTGGGACCACTCTTTGACTCGTTCGGGCGAGGCGAGAGAAATCCTTAGGCCGGAAAAATCTACAAGGTTAAGATCATCCATAGTTATTTACTCAGTCCTATTAATAATAGGATCCTGCGACTCTCCCGATTAGATCGGGATCGCTCAGGATGACCCTCTTTATTTGTTATGAGGGTCATTTAATGTAATCAATTGATAATCCGAGGGCGTTTAATTCTTTGACCAAAACGTGGAACGATTCGGGAACCGAAGATTGGGGAATGTCGATGCCTTTAATGATTGATTCAAAGGCTTTGGTTCGACCGCGAACGTCATCAGATTTAATCGTCAACATTTCCTGCAAAGTGTAAGGAACTCGGTGCGACTCGAGGGCCCAGACCTCCATTTCGCCAAACCGTTGTCCGCCGAGCTGTGATTTTCCTCCCAACGGTTGTTGAGTAACCAAAGAGTATGGACCGACGGATCTGGCGTGAAATTTGTCTTCGACCATATGAATAAGTTTCATGATGTAGGTCGTTCCAACCATCACTTTTCTTTCATAAGGCAACCCGGTTTGACCATCATAAAGAGTGACCTTGTTGTCAACCGGCAGGCCGATCTTTTTCAGGTTTTCGCTTACGAAATCTTCCCTCATCTTTTCAAAAACCGGAGCGGAAATGCTCATGTTGTTTTTTACCGCAATCGTTCCAATCAGGTTTTCAAAAAGCTGGCCCAAATTCATACGGGAAAGAATCGAGAGGGGGGAGAGAATGACGTCAACCGGCGTGCCGTCGGCAAGATATGGCATATCCCAGGCCGGGAGGACTTTGGAAATGACTCCCTTGTTTCCGTGGCGTCCAGCCAGTTTGTCTCCGACGGAAATTTTTCTCAATTGGGCGGTATTGACAATCATTCTCTTTAAGATGCTCGGTTCGAGTTCGTTCGGGTCGCGTTTGCCGTCGATCACTTCGATATTGACAACGTATCCTTGTTTTCCATATGGAACGCGGAGCGACGTGTCTTTGATATCTTTGGCTTTTTCCCCAAAAATCGCACGCAACAATCTTTCTTCGGCGGTCAGTTCCTTCTCTCCCTTAGGAGCAACTTTTCCGACCAAAATGTCTCCGCCCTTGACTTCGGTTCCAACCAGTACCAACCCATCCTTGTCCAAATTCTGCAAAACTTCTTCGCGGACGTTGGGGATGTCGCGTGTCAATTCCTCCGGGCCGAGCTTGGTGTCGACCAAATCGGCGACGAATTCTTCCATAGTGACCGAGGTCAAAACGTCTTCTTTGACCAGGCGGTCGGAAATGACAAAGCCGTCTTCGTATCCCAAACCGTTCAGTGAAGTGTAGGCAACGACAAGATTTTTGCCCAGGGCGAGCCTTCCATTATCGGTTGCCGGGCCATCGATAATTATCTGTCCTTTTTTCACGCGCTCCCGTTTTTCCACCCTCGGCTTTTGGTCAAAAGCGACGTCTTTATTGGTGCGGACAAATCTCTCGAGAGGATAGGTATAGGTTTTGCCGCTTTTTCCTTTCATGACCATTTTTTCTCCGTCGACGTATTTAACGACGCCGTCTTCTGGTGCCCTGAGGGTTCGTCCTAAAGCCAGGCTGATTTTTTCTTCCATGCCGGTGCCGACGATCGGTGCCGACGGGTCTATAAGCGGGACCGCCTGGCACTGCATGTGTGTTCCCATCAAAGCCCGCGAGGCGTCGTCGTTTTGGAGGAACGGAATTAAGGAAGCCGATGCTCCGACCACTTGGCGGGCGGAAATGTCTATGAAATCGAGTTTTTCGGTTTCGATCTCGACGATGTCTCCCATATGTCGGGCAACGACGGTGTCGTGGCCAATGTAACCGGAGTCATCGATGCGGATGTCGTTCGAGGAAATATAATATTTTTCTTCGTCGTCGGCCTGAAGATAAACTATATGGTTACTAATCTTGACTTTTGTCTTGCCCCCGGTCTTGACTTTTTCCAGCTTGCGATAGGGCGTTTCCAAAAATCCGTATCCGTTTACTTTAGCGTAAAGGGCCATATAAGTAACGACGCCGATATTTGGTCCTTCGGGTGATCTTATCGGGCAGATTCGCCCGTATTGGGACGATGAAATGTCGCGGATCGAGAACGAAGCCCTTTCCTTTTCTATCCCTCCCGGACCTCCGACGGTAATTCTCCTTAAATTGTCGAGTTCGGACAAGGGATTGGTCTGGTCGACGATGGTCGATAGTTGGCTGGTTCGATAAAAAGAATTGATGGCGACAATGATCGGCTTGGAGTTGACTACTTGAGAGGGAGTGACGGTGACGTCGCTGGTGACCAAGCTCATTCTTTCTTTGATTTCCCGGGAAACGCGTACCATTCCTACCCTGATCCCATACATGCTAATCAGTTCTCCGACGGTACGGAGTCTTCGATTGCCCAGGTGATCGATATTGTCAAAACTGCCTTTTTGCTGAGTGAGGCCGACCAGATATTTGATCGTCTCGACGAGATCGGCTTTTGTCAATAGTTGATTTTCTTTTTTCTCCTCGTCCAAGCTGATTCCGAGTTTCTTGTTGATTTTATAGCGCCCGACGCGGGCCAGAGAATAGCGGCGAGGGTTAAAAAATAAATTATTGATGGTTTCGTAGGCGTTGTCAAGAATAAGGGGCTCGCCGGGGCGCACTTTTCGGTAGATCTCTAAAGTGGCCTCGTCTTTGGTTTTGGTTTGATCCTTTTTTAAGGTAGGAAGAATGTATTTTTCCACGAGACCTTGATCCAAACCTTGGAAGTTCGTTAGGATTTCGTTGTCGTTTTCTCCTTCAAAGGCGCGGATGAAGGCGGTCGCCAAAAACTTTCTTTTTTTATTGACTTTTACCTCGACCAAGTTGTTCTTGTTGATGGTGATGTCAATCCAGGCGCCGATATACGGGCGAAGCTCGGCATTATACAAAGTCAGGCCGGTTGTCTTATCGATTTCGGCGGTGAAATAGACGCCAGGGGAGCGGACGATCTGATTGATGATTGCTCTTTCGATTCCGTTTATGATAAACGTGCCCCGGTCTGTCATCTTCGGCAAATTAAAGAAATAAACGTCCTGGGATTTTTCTGCCCCGGTTCTTTTGTTCAAAAGGCGGAGCTTTAAATAGACAGGCGTGTCGTAGGTGAGTTTTTTTTGAAGACAGAGGGCGAGTTCGTAGCGGGGCTCTCCGAAATAGACGTCCTCGAAAAAGAGGGTAAACTTTTTCCCGGTGTAGTCGTCGATCGGGAAAAATTCTTTTAGAATCTCTTTTATGTCGATTTTCAGCAACCGGTTCCAGGACTGCTTTTGCACCTCGATCAAGTCAAACTCGGCGAGCGCAGGATCCCCTTTCCCGAGCAGAAGATTCTTTTGGGGTTTATTTTTGATTTTATCTTTCGTAGTCATCTCTTGGTGGGTAGATAATAGAAAAAAACCCCTAATTAATCAAAGGGTTAGAAAAAAACTATTATATCATACATTGGCGGTCTTTTAAAGTCAAACGTATTTGAGGTCAATTCAAGACCCTCGATACCGTATTTTTCATGAACCGCTGCGCTTGCAAACGAATGTTCGTTCAAAATAGGTATCTACGAGTCTTTAGTTATCCTTAATAAAAAACCGTTTACCTTTGTTACTGTGACTCGGGACAAGGAGCTTGATTTTACCTAGGATTGAATGCAGGGTGGAAAGCTTCTTCTGGTACTTTTTTTCTTTGGTTTTTTCTTCCTTTATTTCTTTTTTCTCGAGGTTGACCAGGAGGTGGCCGTTTTTTTTGATGGCTGACCTCAACTCCCTCAGCACAAATATCAGCTGGAGGCCGGTAACAACGACCAGAATAGTTGTTACCGTTATCGCAACAATGAGCAAGAATTGCGGTGCGTCCATATCACAGTTTTCCGGCTTGAATTTTTTCGGCGACAAGGTTATTGGCTTTCAAAAGTTCGTCGTGGGAGGTTCCGGCGTCGATCCACCAGTCCAAAAGGTCGCACTCGAGCGTTCCCTCTTTGAGGTATACGTTGTTCAAATCGGTCACCTCTAGTTCGCCGCGGTCGGAGGGCTTTAATTTGGCGACAAAGTCAAATACCCGGTTGTCGTAGAAATAAACGCCCGTCTGGGCGATGTTGGATTTTGGCTTTTCCGGCTTTTCCTCGATAGAAATAACCTTTCCGGCACTATCAATTTCTATGACGCCGTAATGCTTGGATTCCATTCCGGGCATTCTGATCCCAAAAACGACCGCGCCCTTCTCCCTTTTTTTAAACTTTTCTACGGTTGGCTTGAGATTATAGTTAAAAATGTTGTCGCCCAAGATGACGGCGATTTTTTCGTCGCCGGCAAACTCTTTCGCGCCTCCTATGGCGTTGGCGATTCCGGCCTTGGGATTTTCCTGAACAGAATAATAGAACTTTACTCCAAATTCAGCCCCGCCTTTGAGCAAGTTGGTAAACTGCCCGGCGTGGTCGGGGGAGCAGGAAATGAGAACCTCTTTGATACCGGCCTTCACGAGGGACTCAATTGGATAATAAATCATTGGCTTGTTGTAAACCGGGAGGAGGTGTTTGTTTGTCACCCAAGTCAAAGGTCTTAAACGGGTAGCGAGGCCTCCTGCGAGAATGACTCCTTTCATAAATCAATTTGGGAAAATTATAATTTTCATTAAAAATACCAAAGTAAAGGCGATGAGGATATATTCTATCACAATTTTCAAGTGGAGCGAATCTTCAATGACGTGGTGGTAGACGCCCCAAATAATATAAAAAATTGCAAAAGAAGTCAGAAAAATGAATTCCAAAAACCTCTCTCCCTTAAAAATATTGAGGGCGACAAGAAAAAATATTCCGGCTGTGACGAGGAGGAGATAGTCGAACAGGTGTTTTTTGATTTCGGTCATATTAGAGAATGGCGCCTCGGCTGAAAATCAATAACCCTAAAAACATAAAGAAAATAAAAACAAAATGGGCGAGGTTTTTGCCTCCGACTCTTATTATATTGAATTTATTGGCGAAGTAGAAATCGAGGGCGAGGGCAGCCAAGAGGAAACTCAAAAAGACAATGTTAACGTTAAAAGAAAGCGTCGGAAGGCTAATTTTTTTGTTAGCCGACTGTTTTGCCAAGACGGCTTGTTCCTCTCCGATTGTCGGCGCCGGTTCTTGTGCGGCGATTACCGGCGGGCTGAGTGTGGCCAAACTGGTCGACGGAGTCCCGAACATCTGGACGACAAGGGTGGTCTCCTCGCCATTAATGACTCCGTTGACGACGGCAAATCCGACTTCCTTATATTCTTTTTTTAGAATGTTTTCGCGGTGGCTTTGAGACTTCATCCAGGCGTCGACCACACCTTGGCTAAAGAGAAAATTTTTGGCGAGGTTTTCTCCGGCAAATTCATAAGCGTATCCCGAAGTGATCATAAAATCCCAAGGAGTTTTTCCGGACGGCGAGTAGTGGGCCCAATAATTGTAGATGAACATATCGTTGGCTTTTTCTTCGGCGGCCTTGGCCAACTTATCGTTATAGGTCAGCGTTGAAAGATTGTTTTTATGGCGCTCTCCGTTTGTTAATTCATAGAGCTTTGAGGTAGTAATATCGGTGGCAAAGCCGAGAACGTTATTCAACCCCATCTGTTTGAAGCTAAAGGTCAAAACCAAAGCTAAAATCAGGTAGAATCCCAAAAAATCAGGATGAAGAGAACGGGCTTTAAAGTTATTCTCCTCGTGGGGGATAAAGAAATGAAAGAAGAATTTTTTTAGGCGCTGCATACTTAAATTTCATTTTAAATAAAATCGCGAACATAGTCAAAAGGGAATGAGAGAAAGATAAAAACGAAAATTGCGAAGCCGCAGAATTGCGAAGATTTTTTTTCTCCGCTACTCCCAAAACTTCAACTTTCCCAACTCGATTGTTTTTGGTCTTTACTTGGTATTTTACCGGTTTTGCCGTAACGGCAACCGGTTTTGCCGGGGAAGAAATTTTGGTTGTAGTCATTGTTGGTGAAGGCATGGAAGCGACCAACACCAAAGGAGTCAGGCAGGAATTATTAACTGCTTCATAAGACGACGCCTGCAGGCAGAAGTCTTCCTCCCCAAGGGCGCGTCCGTATGTTTGTCCGGCAATCGAAGTAAAGTACTCGAAGTCGTCTTTCAAGGTTTTATTAAAGTCGAGGAGTCTAACGCCGTCGCCGTCGTTATTGAAAACAGACGAAGTAAGGACATAAACCTTATAGCTTTTGGCCGGAATCTCCAAGGAAAATTTTTTGGGGGAGGAGCCGGCGCCTTCTTTATCGTCAACATACCAATCAGCTAAATCAACGGGAAAATCGTTGTCGTTGTAGAACTCGACCCATTCGTTTTCGCCGGGCAAAGGATTGACCATTACCTCGCTCAAGAAAATATTGCCGAAGGAGACGGGAGTGGGAAACGGAGTCGGTGGTGCGGTTGGAGTTGGGGTGAGAGTTGGTGTTGATGTTGGAGTTGGGGTCAAGACAAAACACGCGGGCAGATTGGAAGAATTCTTAGTGACAGATGTAGTAGCTATCCAATTGTCCCCGCCGTCGGGACAGCGGGAATATGACTGCAAAGAACTCAAAGTACTGCTGTAAGTAGCAATATTGACTATTTCATTGATACTGTTTTTCAGAAAGATAGTATCTCCGG
>MGAT01000002.1:0-1343 GCA_001789855.1 Candidatus Roizmanbacteria bacterium RIFCSPLOWO2_01_FULL_44_13
AGGCCGAGCAGGGGGGCGCTATACCAAGGGAATTTTTTTTCGGCGAATGACGTGATCGTAACTCCGAGCGGCCCCTCTCCGGCAGGAGGATTTTTGCGAGGAATTATATTCAGATTGAGCTCTTTGTTCTCGCGCGAAACCGTAATTATCAATTCCTGACCGGAAAGTTTTTTCGACAAGTTAATCAAGTCGGTCGCTGAACTTAATTTGTATCGTTTATCGTCGAGGGCAATTTGTTTGACGACGTCACCTTTTTTTAATCCGGCGTCATGAGCCGGAGAAGAAGACGAAACTCCCTCAACGATGACTTTATTGGTTGGTACCGGCACCCCCTGAGTAAACAAAAAAGAAATTAGGACCCAGCCGAGGAGAAAATTACCTACGACGCCGGCGATGACAATTAGCGCTTTCTGCCAAGGTTTTTTATTGACAAAAGCCCGAGACGAAATTTTGGATTTTTTCTTGATTTCGTGATATTCTTCTCCGAACAACTTGACAAATCCACCAAGGGGAATGAGGTTGATGCTGTAGATAGTTTCTCCGATTTTCCGCCCGAATAACCGCGGTGGAAATCCAAAACCGAATTCCTCGACCTTTACTCCTTGGCGCTTGGCGGCGATAAAGTGTCCGAATTCGTGTACCAGGACTAAAATGGCCAAAATAATAATGAAGATTAAAATCGACATAATCTTAATATTCTATCACACTTCTCTGATCTCGGCTTCCTTCCTGTCTCGGATGAGTTGGATTTCTTCCATCGCTTTTTGACTTAACGAGTCGACCTCTTTTTCGACGCGAAACTTTTCATCCTCGGAGATTTCTTTTTTTTCAAGAGTTGTCTTTAAATTACGCCTGACATCGTCGCGGGCATTCCTGACCTGAACCTTTTTTTCTTCGACAATTGAGGAAGCGAGTTTAATAAATTTTTCTCTCTGTTCTTCACTCAGCGGTGGAATCTTGATGATGATTTTTGACCCTTGAACTGCTGGCGAAAGGCCGATTGGAGAAGAAAGAATAGCGCGTTCGATGTCTTGTAAAACCGACGGATCGAATGGAGTGATTGCAAGGACGGCGGGCCCCTCGGTATTAATCGTTGCCAGTTCCAATACTTTGAGACGCGCCGAACCATTGTATGTTTCCACGATGATATTTTCCACCAAGGAAGGAGAGGCGCGCCCGGTGCGAATCGACTTCAATTCTTCTTTTAAAGAATCAATCGCCTTTTGCGCGTTAGTTTTAAATTCGGTAATTAAGTCCATAAAGTTATTATATAAAAAAAGCTCGATACCGTATCTTTCGCGAACCGCTGCGCTTGCAAACGAAAGTTCGCTCAAAATAGGTAT
>MGAT01000002.1:1366-16059 GCA_001789855.1 Candidatus Roizmanbacteria bacterium RIFCSPLOWO2_01_FULL_44_13
CGTATGATTCTATTTACCTTGATATTTTCCCCAAACTTCAAAACGGCTTCCTTGATGAGGTCGGAGACTTTCTTCGCCGGGTCGCGGATGTACTCTTGACTTAAGAAATCACCGACGGTTTCTGCCGGGATTGAGGCGGCCTGCATGGCCAACTCCTGTCCCAACGCCTGAAATTCGCGATTGCCGGAAACGAAATCAGTTTCTGAAGCGAGTTCGACGAGTGAGGCAACTTTTTTATTATGGTGGACGTAAGAAAATATTGCCCCGGCGGACGTCTTCCTCTCTGCCTTCGAGCTGGCCTTGTCCCCCGACCAAAGGCTCAATAATTTCTTTGCCTTAACCAGGTTATTTTTTGATTCTTCGAGCGCCTTTTTGCACAAGGAAAAAGAAACGCCCGTGTCCTGTCGAAGTTGTTTAAGCTTTTTTATGTCGTACATATGAACCGATAACCTCCTTGGCAAAGTATTCTATCGAGCCCAAAGAATCGTCGTTTCCTGGAATTGGATAGTCGACAGAGTTGGGGTCAACGTTGGTATCGACTACGGCAATGACGGGAATTTTCATCGCCCTCGACTCGGTGACGGAATTTTTTTCTTTTTTGACGTCGATGACGAAAATGGCGTCGGGGATCTTTTTCAAGGGCAGGATACCGCGGTAAAATTTTTCCAGTTTGGTTAATTCCTTTTGCAATTTTACTTGCTCGTGTTTGACCAGTTTTTTCCATTCTCCAGCGTCTCTCTTTTCTTTCATCTCTACGAGCTTTTTCATGTTGCGGTTGATCATTTCGAAATTAGTCAGAAGCCCGGCAGGCCATTTCAAAGAAACATAAGGGATACCGGCGTCGCTGCACATTTTGCTAATGACCGCTACAGATACCTTTTTAGTGGCTACGACCAATAGTGTTTTATTGTCGGCCGCGAGAGTCTTGACAAAGGCAACCGCCTCCTCAAGGAGGGGTACGGTTTTAGTCAGGTCGATTACGGAAACGCCGTTTTCGATCGAATAAATATATTTTTTTGCTTTCGGGTGAACGCGGTTTATCTTGTGCCCTAGGTGACAGCCGGCCTCAAAAAGATCGGCAACTTTTTTATCGAGATCAACCATAATCCATAAATTCTATCAGCGAACTCAAACTTTTTCAACGGAATTCGATTTCAACCCTCGATACCGTATTTTTCGGGAACCGCTGCGCTTGCAAACGAACGTTCCCTCAAAACAGGTATCTACGGGTTTCTTGCAGATGTCACGAGTGAGAAGGTTCCACGAGAACCGGATTGCGAGGCAGCGCAGCAGAGGCTCGCAGTGGAAAAGTAGTCACGAGTGACAGAGTCTAAAAGAATATAAGATAAAATGTTTTATATTTTTAGCGATTTGAGGAAGCGTTTGAATTCGCCGTTTATTTCCTCGTGCTCGAGGGCGAATTCGACCACGGTTTTAAGGTATTCGAATTTGTCGCCGGTGTCATAGTATTTGCCATTTTCTATAACGACCGTATAAACAGGAACCCCCTCCTCTTTAAGAAGGTTGATGGCGTCGACCAACCAGATCTCTCCCCCTTTGCCCGGCTTAACTCGGCGCAATGCCGAAAAAATTTCCGGCGGTAGAATGTAACCGCCGTGGGTGGCAATGTTGGACGGCGCTTTATCGGGTTCTGGTTTTTCCACGATCCTGTTAATTTTATAAACATTGTCTTCAACCGGCGTCAACTCAGCGATGCCGTAGCGTTTCAGATCTTCTTTTTTTTCAATTTTTACGCCGGATATGACTATGCCGCCAAATTTTTCATAAACTTTGATCATTTGGGCGAGCCGCGGAGGCTTGGAATAAATAAACTCGTCTCCCCATAAGACGGCAAATGGTTCGTTGTCGATTGCCGGTTCGGCGGTCAAAACCGGAGTGCCGTTGCCGTAGGGCCCTTTTTGCCTGATATAAATAAAGTTTGCCATCTTGGAGATTTTTTCGATTGCTTCCAAAAGATGCTTTTTTCCACCATCCACTAAATTTTTGATCAGGTCAGCCGGAGGCGTATCAAAATGATCTTCGATCGCCCGTTTGTTTGAGCCGGTAATGATAATAATGTTTTGAACGTTTGAATTGATGGCCTCTTCAACGACGTATTGAATTACCGGTTTATCGACCACTGGCAGCATTTCCTTTGGCATCGCCTTGGTTTGCGGCAGAAATCTCGTTCCAAACCCGGCCGCAGGAATAACTACTTTATCGATGGTTTGCATAAGACTGTATAATCACTCAAATTTTATCGTGATCTTCTGTTTCAACTGAATTTGATTGTCGACCATGCCGGTAACTTCGGCTATTCCCGCTCTGGTCGAGGAAAGATAAAAAGTACTTTTGCCCGACTTGTCGGTCGCCTGGGAGTTATACGAGAAACTGCCTAGCGTGGTTGTCAGCGTTACCAATCTTCCACTAATCGGGACGTTGTTGGCGTTTCTTATAAACACATTGACTTCAACGGGCGCGGTTGAGCTTGTCGAACTAGTCAGCGGCCAAGCAAAAATGAGGGAGGTTTCAGACGACGGAATTGATTCTTCTTTTGCCCTCGTTAAAGTAGCCAGTTGCTTGTTGAATGTAGTCAAAGTGATAAACAAACCAAAAGCCAAAAAAAAGACGACCAAGAGGCCCAAGAGCGGCCGGTCAATCGATTTTTTCATATGCTTTTATGATAGCAATAAGAGGAGTCTTTGTCAAAGAGCAAGGTAGCCCTTCTTTTTCAAGATGTCCATAATTTTTTGATGGATGACTTCTTTTGGCAAGATTTTATTGTCTTTTACGCAATTCACTTTTACCCAATGGCGATTTTTCGCAACTAGCGTTAGATACATTTTCTCCGATCGAATGCGATGGTCCTGGCTGGTTTCGGCGATATCGGGTTTGCCTTTCAGATATTTTTTGTCTTCTTCCCTGGCATTCAGTTCTGCCCCAATCCGCCAGGGAACGTATAGGTAGATGACGATGTTTTCTTTGGGTATTTTGTGGATTTTGTATTCGAGTTCGTAGAGCCATTTTAAAAACTCTTCTCTTCTGGCTAAATTTTTGAACTTTGCTCCCTGGTGTGCCAAGTTGGAAGTGGCGTAACGGTTGGCAATGATGGTTCCGCCGCGCGCCAAAAAGTCTTCCATTTCTTTTTTCACCGACGCCCTGTCCAACGCATAGGAAAGAGAAGCCAAGTAGGGAGAAACGTCTTTAATCGATCCGAATTCACCCCGCAAAAATTTGGCGACGGTTTTCCCGTGGAAGGACGAATAATATTGAGGAAAATCGTAATATTTTACCGGCAGGCTGGATTTTTTAAATTTGTTTACCAGCAGTCTTGTTTGCGTTGTTTTGCCGCTACCGTCCCCTCCGTCAATCACGATGAACTTTCCCTTGGGTTGTTTGAGAATTTGCTTGTGTTTGATGAATTTTTTTATGTTTTTTATAAACCGGCTGACAATCGGAGCAACGCTTTGAGGATGATAGTATTCAATGTAGAGATTTTCCGAAGGATTGCCGGCAACGATCGGTGAAATTTTGTCCTCGAACCCGGTCTGGACCAAGACGAGGACTGGTTTATTCGCAGTTAGGGCATAGACGATTTCGCTACCGACACCGAGCGAAGGCTTTGACCCCTCGACGATGACGACGTCGGCTTCATTTATAAGAGACCGTTCGCGCTCGTATATTTGTTCGGGAGTCAAATCCTTGTCTTGTTTTAAAATCGACTCAATCGCCACTTGGTTGCCGGAAACAAGGTTGACGCGATTTTTTTTAATTTGTTTGAGGATTTTTTTATAAAATTCGATGAACTCGCCGTTGTGAGAGGTAGAAGCAGTAAAATAAACATTCAACATAGCAATGTTAGTTAGTATATCACAAATTTATTGTTTTTCCCTGGTTGACCTGGCTCCTCAATAAAATTTTCGAAATTTTGTCTTCGATTTCGTCTCGGATGACTCTTTCCATATTGCGAGCGCCAAACTTGCGATCGTACCCTTTATCGATTAACTGGTCAAAAGTTGCATCGGTGACAAAGACATTCACTTTATAAAGTTCTTTGACGTCTTTGATGATTTTAGCAATCATCTTTCTGGTTATAACTTTGATCGATTCCCGAGAGAGAAGTTCGTAAACGATGATGCCGTCGAATCGATTTAAAAATTCAGGAGAAAACAATTTTTGCTCGACGAGCAAGTCTATTATTTTCGTTTGCTCTCCTTTATAGATCAAATCGCCCGCCGCATTAGAAGTGGCGATTACGACTAGATTTTTGCAGTCGACCCGGCGTCCCCCGCCGTCGGAAAAATATCCCTCGTCGAATATGGTCAAAAAAATATTCAGCAGATCTGGGTTAGATTTTTCTATTTCGTCAAGGAGCAAAACTCCGTATGGATTGTCCCTTATAGCAGCAGACATTAGGCCGGGTTCACCAAACCGTGAGTCCCCAATGAGGCGGGAAATGTCTGATTTTTGCTGGTATAGAGACATGTCAAATCTGATGAGATATTTCTCTCCAAAAAAGACTTTGGCGACGGCCTTGGCGGTTTCCGTTTTGCCGACTCCGGTCGGTCCCAAAAAAAGAAATGTCGCTAGCGGTTTTTTGCGTTTGCCGATTAAAAGAAACGACCGCCTCAACGCCGCCGACAATTTCTTAACCGCCTCCTCCTGTTGGACGATGGTGGTGGAAAGCTCGGCCTCCAAATTGACCAATTTTTGCTTCATCGATGACGTCACGGTGGTCGGGACGTGGGTTTTTTGTGTCAAGACTTGGTCGACGATTTCCGGAGTGACGACCGACATTTTTTTACTCTTTGCATAAACCGCCGACAAATCCAGTAAGTCGACTGCCTTTTCCGGGAACGGGATATAGGTCAGGTAAAATTCGCTTTTTTCCACCACTTCCCTCACCGTTTCTAAGGGAATCAACACCTTGTGATAGTCTTCGAAATTAAATGACGCCTCCATCAATATTTTTAGGGCTTTTCCCCGATCGACTTCGTAGACGTCGAGTTTTTCAAAAAGTCTGACTAATTTTTCATTGGTGAAAACGACTTTTTGATAATTGAACGGAGACGTGACGCCGATGATTTGTAAATTTCCCGATTTGGCAAACTCCTCAAACGAGTCCGCGTAGTCAACATATTTTTCAAAATTGTCGATAAAAAGAATAATATTTTTTGCCGCCGCCGCCTCTTCAAGCAAATCTTCAAAAATGTTGTCGGGCACTTTTTCCATATTAAGTTTGAGGATTCTCTTATACATCAGTTGAGGGCGGGTAATTCCCAAATATATTTTTTTAGCTAGGGCGTCAATGATGGTGTGTTTTCCCACGCCTTCTTCGCCGACGACAATGACGTTGGCCTCAATATTTTTTGAAAGTATGGTTTCGATGGCCTCGATTTCATCTTCGCGGTCAACGATATTTTTCATATGATGGAGGTATGCGGCGGTCGCCAAATCGACGCAATATTGATCAAGGTTCGGCGTATAGCCGGCGGCCCAGTCGCGCGCCAGGGGCGGGGTCAACTTCAAATTTTCCAAGGCCCACCATTTTATTGTTCCAAGATGTTTTTGATAATAGTCTTCAAACCACGCGCTGACGATGTTTTCATTTTCCGCCTTCAACATTCTTTTTTGTATGAAGTCTTTTTTCATCATTTCTTTTTTTTCCGCGTCGGTCTTTTGATAGATATAGTTAAGATAAAAAACGGGAATGAGCAGGAAATAACCGGCTGCTAAAAAAGGCAGAGCCAACATAAATACGGCCTGGAAAAAAAAATAAAAACTGATGAGAGACAGGCGCATTATAAAACCAATCGCTTTTGAAATAAGATTAAAACTGAAGCGGTTTAAAAAATCATTAAAAGAGAATCCGGCAGTTGTTTTTTTTACTGTTAGATTTTTCCACGGAAAAAAAAGCGTTTTTGTTAGCCTACCGACGGAAAAAAAATAAGGAAGGAAAATGAACAAGTTGATGACCGCTTCCCCGAAATTTTTTACCGCTTCACGATAATAAGCGGCCAAATCTTTTTTCATAATTTGAGTATAACAAATAACAAATAGTATTGACATTTTTCAAAAATGATTAATAATGTTAATGATTGTGAAAATGAAAACAGAAAAAATCGAAGAGACTTCAGACCTCGAAGGAAAAACAATTCTCATCGTCGACACCGGACCGATAAAAAAGAGATTTATTTTTCAGAAGTTGAAGAAAATGGGTTTGCGCGTCATTTGCGTCAACAAAGAAAAAAACTGGGCCGCTCCCTATGTCGACCACTGGGTTCTTAGTGATACAACCGATCACCGGGAAACGATTTCCAATATCGAGTTTTACATAAAAGAAAATCCCGACGATAAAATAAGCGGCGTTTTGACTTTTTGGGAAGACGACGTTCTTCTCACCTCAAAAATTGTCGACAAATTTAATTTTATAGGCGTCCCCTATCACATCGCAAAAAAAGTGAGGAATAAATATTTATTCCGGGAGTTTTGCCAGGAAAACGATATTCCCTCCCCCGGGCACGTCCTCATAAAAAACGAAAAAGACTTGAGGCAAGTCCGAGAAAATCTGAATTTTCCCGTGGTGATAAAGCCGTCCTACGGATCGGCCAGTTCGTTCATCGTCAAAGTTGAGGACGAAGAAGAACTGGAAGAAACTTATCAATTCGTCAAGCGAAACATATCCGTCTCTGCCGAATCGGCCTTGTCCGACGGCCTCGATATTTTTGTCGAAGAATATATTGAAGGGGACGAAGTCGACGTCGACGCCGTCTTACAAAACGGAAAGATAAAGTTTTATTCTATTTCCGATAACTTCAATAAAAGCAAGGACATTTTTTTCATGGACAGCGGTCAGGCGGTTCCTTCGAGTTTGCCGGAAGACGACCAAGCACTAATTTTGGATGTTCTTGAAGAGACGGTAGAAAAATTAGGAATCCAAAACGGCATCGTCCACTTTGAAGCCAAATCGACGAAAAAAGGCCCGGTGCCCTTGGAGTGTAACTTGAGGATGGGCGGCGACTATGTATATTCATATATAAAGGGAGTTTGGGACGTCGACCTGATAGAAATGGCGGTCAAGGTGGCGGTGGGGATTTACATCAAGAGCATCAAGCTCGAGGCGCCAAAGAAATACATCATCGGTTGGGATTTATACCCGAAAGAGTCGGGGGTAATTGTCCAGCTCGAGATCTCGGAAAAATTAAAGCACTTCAAACATCTCGAAGAGCTGCACCTCTATAAAAAAATCGGCGAACCGATTCTGATCCAACCGGAGGGTTCAGATTATTTAGGTTGGCTCACCGTTTCCGGAAAAAATTTAGTCGACGCCCAAGACAATTTATCGGAAGCTCTCGATTATATTGACTTTAAAGTGGTTAAGTTTGACCCGGCCTCTTCTCTCGGAAAAACGGAAAGGCGCCACCGCCATACCTTTGCCGCGATCCAACCCGACACGATCGTCCGTGCCGCCAAATTCGAAACCATCAAAAGATTATCCCGCACCAATTTGAGGAAACTCCACATCGGGATCGCCTGCAATATCTACGACGAAAACGGGAATAGCGTGGAGAAGGATTTGATGTCGGTCGGAAAAAATGTAGAAAAAACTCTGGTCAAAAGGGGTTATAAAATTTCTTTTTTTGACTTCAACAATTTGCCGAAAGCTTTTGCCGATTTGAGGTCGAGCGGCGTCGACGTGGTTTTTAACGTTTGCGAAAGGATCAACGATTCGGAGCTTTTGGAGCCGCATGCCGCCGCCATTCTCGACACCCTACAAATTCCTTATACCGGCAGCAACCCGTTTACCCTAACCCTGGGTGTCGACAAGATCAGGGTAAAAAAACTCTTGGCTTATCACGACATTCCCACCCCCAACTGGGACTATGCCTACACTATGGACGACGAGATCGACGACGAGCTGAAGTATCCTTTAATCGTCAAACCAGGTAATTCCCACAACTCTATCGGAATAACGAACGAGTCGGTCGTCACTAATAAAAGGGAGTTAAAAAAACAACTAGAAGGAATTATCGTAAAAATGCGTCGACCCGCCCTCGTTGAGGAATACATCGAGGGCGACGAATACGACGTCTCCATAATCGGAAATGACGAGAGCGACTTGCGCGTATTACCCCTTTCCCGTTCCATCTTCGATAAGATGCCCAAGGGCTATTGGCACATTTATCCTTATGACGCGAAATGGAAAGAAAAAAACGTCTACGACAAAATTATGATCCAGCGCCCGCCAAAGAATATCAGCAAAAGATTGGAATCGTTGATCACGGAAATATCGCTGGACACCTATAACATTCTTGACTGCCACGACTACGGCCGTGTCGAGGTAAAAATCGACAAGAACAATAACCCGTACGTTTTGGAGTTAAATCCAAATGCGGGAATCAATACGGAAGACTGTATGCCGGCCTGCGCCGAGCTCATTGGCTTGGACTACGGCGACTTTATTGAAGAAATCATCAGGATGGCGATCCGTCGCTACAAAAACAGGCCACCCTACTTCCACCTCCAGGCTAACTTGATGTAAGAGTGGTCGCTGAGGGATTTGAACCCCCAACATCTTCGATGTAAACGAAGCGCTCTACCGTTGAGCTAAGCGACCTGCGGGTGGGTACGGATAGAATCGAACTATCGGTCTGTTCTTTATCAGAGAACTGTTTTACCATTAAACTACGTACCCAAAACTTTAAAATTATATCATATAATTAGCTATGATCTACTTTTCGGAAATCCACCAGAAAAAAGTAGTCACCGAGGACGGAATCGCGATTGGTCACCTCGAAGATTTTATCTTTTTAGCCACGGATAATCCTCTCGTTACCAAAATTGTCGTCAGAGGCAGCGAGGCTCAGAAATTAATCATCTCGACTGACTATATAATAAGGATCAACTCCTATATTACGATTGAAAAAGAATACATGACTTCTTACTTGGAAGAAAATGAACTCTATTTGGTAAAAAATCTCCTCGACAAGCAAATCATCGATATCAAAGGCAACAAAATCGTCCGGGTCAACGACGTCGCCATCCAGGATAAAGAACGATTAGCAATTGCCGGAGTCGACATCGGCCTATATGGCTTGGCGAGGAGGTTAAAAATAGGAGGGGACGCCGTCGTCAAACTTTTGAGATTCTTCAATATGAAATTGACGTCGGAATTTTTGTCCTGGGCGGACATCCAGCCTTTGGAACTGATCCGCGGCAAGGTACGCCTTCGGGGACAGGAAGAAAAAATGCAAAAAGTTAGACCGGAGGACTTGGCCGATTACTTGGAGCGGACCAATGTCATCAACGCGGGAAAGTTTCTTAAAATTCTCGACACCGAAAAAGCCGCCGAAGTCGTCAGCAATCTGAACATCAACTATCAGACCTCGATTTTTAAGCACTTTCAGTCAGACAAAGCCGCCCGTATGATTACCTTTATCGACCCGGACGAAGCGGTCGACGTATTATTAACTCTGTCCAAAAAAAAACGGGAAGAGATTATGGGGTACCTTGAGGAACCGGTAAGAAATCAAATCGAAAGGCTGTTGGATTTTTCAAAAAATCCGATTGGAGATTTGATTACGACGGAATATCTCACCGTAGCTCCGGAAGATACCGTCCGCCAAGTACTGGATATAATCAGAAAGACGACGGCGGACTTCTCCACCCTCGACTACGTTTATGTCGTGAACAAAAAACTCGAATTGGTCGGCGTGTTCAGCCTGCACAATTTGGTTCTTCAGGACTTGGAAACGCCGATTTACAAATTCATGACCCAAAACGTCGTCGTCATTCACATGACTACCCCGCTCGAAATCGCTGTCAAAAAAATGCTCAAATACAAACTCTATGCTTTACCGGTAATTTCTCAGGAGAAAACCATACAAGGAATTGTCACGATCGACGACATCAGCAGTTCGATATTAAAAAAATTCACTTGATGAAAAGCTTATATGTCATCGCCGACTGGGCAGCCGACTCATTGACGCGCGCCGAAGTCAAAATCGCCGTCGAGGGATTCCTCAAAGATTCGAAGGGATCCAACATCAGTTTTATTTCTTCCACTCCGTCGACCATTCACACCAGTTTCTTAATCGCCCAACTGGCGCTCGACGTCGAAAGATACGGCCAGCCGTTAGAAACTGTGATCTTCCAAAATAGCGATCCGAGGCTGAAAGTATATGAGGCAACGAGAAATACCGAAGGGACAACGCCAGTAATCGTCAAATTAAAGAGCGGAATTTATTTGCTCGGCCCCAACTGCGAATACGATTTTTCTCTCGTCAAAGACAAAGTAGAAGAAATCTTTGTTTACAAAGGTATAAAAGTCCACGGACAGTTCCATTCCCGTGATTTGTATTCACGCGTTTGCGCCCACCTGATGGATTATTTGGAAGACGAATTGGAGTTGGATGAAATTTCGGTTGATGAAATTCCCGACTTAACCGGTTTTTATATCGGCCACATCGATAATTTTGGCAATATAAAAACGACCATCCGGCAAGAAGATTTTAAAGGCAAATACGAATACGGCGACCTGGTCGGCCTAAAAATAAACAACGTCACAAAAAAAGCGAAATTCGTCGCCAATCTTTTCGGCGGTACTCCGGGCGAGTTGGTGATATACCCGGGGTCATCCGGCGCGCCGGACAACCGTTTTTTGGAGATAACTATTTGGCGTCACTTCACGGAAACTGTTCCGACG
Organism: Candidatus Roizmanbacteria bacterium RIFCSPLOWO2_01_FULL_44_13; assembly: GCA_001789855.1. GTDB lineage: Bacteria > Patescibacteriota > Microgenomatia > UBA1406 > GWC2-37-13 > GWC2-37-13. The sequence goes on from MGAT01000002.1 coordinate 12,072, forward strand.
ACGGGCCGCGAAGAATTCAATAAGCCGAGAGTCGGCAGCGTAATAGAACTACTTTAGTCTCAATAATCGGGCTAGGAAAAGTTTAAAGTCCGATGGACTACTTTTCTTTAAAAAGAAAAATAAAGAAAGGAGGTGATCCAACCGCTCCTTCCAGAACGGTTACCTTGTTACGACTTAACCCCCATCGCCGGCGATACCCTCTCTCGCTTACGCGAAATTCAAGTATCCCCGACTTTGTTGGCTTGACGGGCGGTGTGTGCAAGAGGCAAGAACGTATTCACCGCGGCGTAGCTGATCCGCGATTACTACCAATTCCGCGTTCATGAGGTCGGGTTGCAGACCTCAATCCCCACTGAGGGAAGATTTAAGAGATTTGCTCGGTCTTGCGACTTGGCAGCCCTCGTTGTTCTTCCCATTGTAACATGTGTGTAGCCCAGGGTATAAGGACCATGCTGACTTGACGTCTGCCTCTCCTTCCTCCCCGATAAAAATATCAGGGCAGTCTCTTGTGATAGATTTAACACAAGACAAGGGTTGCGCTCGTTGTCCCACTTAAGGGCACTCCTCACGGAACGAGCTGACGACAGCCATGCAGCACCTGTGAAAGCCTTCTTGCGAATCATCCGACTTTCATCGGACTAGAACTCTTCCATGTCAAACCCTGGTGAGGTTCTTCGGTTTGTTTCGAATTAAACCACATGTTCCACTGGTTGTGTGCCTCCCCGCCAATTCCTTTGAGTTTCAACCTTGCGGCCGTACTCCCCAGGTGGCTTGCTTAACGGGTTACCTACGCTACACCTTGTGACCCGAAGGTCAAAAAATGCGGCTAGCAAGCATGCGTTTACAGCTAGGACTACGCAGGTCTCTAATCTGCTTCGCTCCCCTAGCTTTCGTGTCTCAGTGTCAGTTATCTTCCAGAGATTCGCCTTCGCCACTGGTGTTCCCCAGGGTATCAACGCATTTCACTACTCCTCCCTGAGTTCCAATCTCCCTAAAGAAAACTCAATTCTTTCAGTATTTTGCCCCTGTCTACGGTTAGGCCGTAGAATTTGAAACAAAACTTAAAAGAACACCTACACTACTTTTTACACCCAGTAAAACCGGATAATGTTTGGGGCCCACGTATTACCGACGCTTCTGGCACGCAGTTAGCGGCCCCTTTCTAGTAAGGTACCGTCAATCCCGCCAAAGGCGGAACTTCTTCCCTTACCACAGTAGTTTACGCTCGTTAGAGCTTATTCCTACACGCGGCGTCGCGCGGTCAGGCTTGCGCCCATTGCCGACTATTCCTGATTGCTGCCTCCCGTAGGAGTGGGGGCCGTGTCTCAGTCCCCCTCTGGCTGACCATCCTCTAAGACCAGCTACTCGTTATAGGCTTGGTAGGCCGTTACCCTACCAACTACCGTGATAAGCCGCAGGCTCATCCCAAAACGTGCAGTTAAGCACTTTACCCAGCTAGGCCGGGACCATAAAGGATTACCCCGTCTTTCGACGAGCTATCCCTTATTTTGGGGAAGATTCCTACGTGTTACTCAGCCGTCCGCCACTCCAGTCTTGCGACTGGACGTTCGACTTGCATATCTCAGGCACGCCGCCAACATTCATCCTGAGCCAGGATCAAACTCTTAAAAAAGTTTATTGTCCCGCACGCGGCGGGACTCCTAACCCGATTAATAAGACTAAAAAAATGAAATTAAATTGGCTTGGAATAAAAAACTGTCAAAATTGTCAAAGTGCACCCCAAATTTGGGGAATTCCATTCTATACCAGTCGAAAGTAAAAATCAAGCTCGGATTTTAAAGGATTATTAGCTTTGAAAGTTCTTCCTCATGGCTCGCGAGTTTCATCAAACCGGAGATCGTCGCATATTCAAGCCCCCCTCCAGCGGTAACGTCTATTTTAATTTCCTGCGAGATAAACCGGTCGATGCCGCGGATAGTGGAGAGGCCTCCTGTCAAGATAATACCACCGCCTATAACCTCGTCCACTATTTCCGGCGCCGAAGACTCGATTAATTCTTTGATCGTATCAATAATTTGATTAAAAGAAGTGAGCAGCGCCTCTTTGATGTCGGAAGTTTTTATCCTCACCGTTTTTGGCAAGCCCGTTTCTAAAGACTTGCCCCTGATGGTGGTTATTTTTTCCTCGTCCTCGAAATTCAACAAATTGATTTTTAATTGTTCACAGGTTGCCTCGCCCAGAATGATCCCGTATTTGAGGTAAATGTAATTGTAAATAACTTTATTCATATGATCTCCGGCGGTCTTTAGAGTTCTTTGGCTGATGATTCCTCCCGATCCGACAATCGAGAGTTCGATTAACCCTCCGCCGAGGTCGGCCACGAGCACGGGCTTGTGAGAGAAAATATTGATTCCGGCTCCGGCCGCCGTTGCCAGGGCTTTTTCAAGAATATAAACTTGCGATAGCCCGGCCTTGAAAAGAGATTCCTGGACGGCTTTCTGTTCAATTTCGGTGGCGATGCCGGGGACAACGGCGAAGCCCCTTAGGGCGGGCTTGATCCAAGAATTGGAAAAATAGAGATAGGCGGATCGCTCTAGAAACTTGCCGATTAAGGCGACTTCGGCGTCAAAATCGGAGATGACACCCGCTACGACGGGGCGAATAATTTTAATGAATTCCGGCGTTTTTCCGAGAATCGATTTGGCTTCGTCGCCAAAAAAAAGATAGTCGTGTCCTCTCTGATTATAACCGAGGTAGGTCGCCTCCTTGAGAATAACGCCGCGGTCCTGGATGGCGATTTTGGTGACGCTGGTCCCCAAATCAAAATAAATTTCAAAATTAGCAAAAAATGGCAGCTTGATTTTTCTTACTCTATTGATTAGATTTAACATAATGATCGACAAAATTATTCGCCTTCTTTATTATATTTTGTTTTTTATTACTCCCCTTGTTATGTATCCGGCGACTTCGGAAATCTTTGAATTCAACAAAATGCTTTTTATTTATTTAATTACCGCTTCGATTACCTTTTTCTGGATCGTAAAGATGATCGTTAATAGGAAGATTATACTGAAAAAAACTTTTCTTGACATTCCGATTGTTTTATTTTTGTTGAGCCAGATTATCTCGACTATTTTTTCGATCGATCGGCATACTTCCCTATTCGGTTATTACGGCCGTTTCAACGGCGGGTTGATGTCGGTCATTTCTTACATCTTGCTCTATTACGGTTTTATTTCCAACAGCCTCGACTTTAAAAAAATTATCAAGTTGACGCTTTTGAGCTCTTTAGTTGTCATTCTTTGGGGATTGCCCGGGCACTTTGGCCGTGACCTTACGTGCCCCGTCTTTAATACAGTGTTGTCGGCTACCTCGGGACAATTAAACGCTAATACTTTGAAAAATTTTTGGACAACAGGATTCAATAACTCATGTTGGAGCCGTGAGACGAATGTCTTTGACCCGGCCTCCCGACTGTTTTCGACGCTCGGCCAACCGAACTGGCTGGGGGCATACCTCGCAATAAATTTTTTTATCGGTCTGTATTTTTTGATAAAAAACAAAGACGATACCAAATATCTTGTGCTGAGTACTTTATACCTATTCCTTAATTTTTCCACCATTCTTTTTACCCGTTCCCGCTCGTCTTTGATGGCCATAGGAGCCGGTTTGATATTGTTTTTGATTTATTATTTGCTATCCGTTAAAGTCGACTTTAAAAAAATAGTTTTGACTTTGTTGTTTATTATTGTCGTGCCGGCAATTCTTTTTAAAACAGGAATACAGAGAATAGATAAATTTTTTCAGTTACCAAACAATCCGCCAGCCGGGGGATCAACTATAAATAATCAATCACTAAACGTTCCGTCAGAAATTACCGAATCACTCGATATAAGGAAAATTGTCTGGAAGGGAGCGGTAGATTTGGGATTAAGATTCCCGATCACAGGGAGCGGTGTCGAAACCTTTGCCTATAGCTATTTTCTTACCCGGCCGGCGGCTCACAACGAAACCTCCGAGTGGGATT
>MGAT01000002.1:16104-24228 GCA_001789855.1 Candidatus Roizmanbacteria bacterium RIFCSPLOWO2_01_FULL_44_13
CCGCAGGATTCCCGGGCATATTGACTCATATGTTTTTTATAGGCGCGTTTATATTCTGTTCTCTTAAAATCTTAAACCATAAATCAAAAGCCGACCGCCTATTGGTATTGAGCTTGTCGATTGCTTGGATGACAATTTTGATTACCAATTTCTTTGGCTTCTCGACGACAACGATCAATATTTTCTTTTATCTCATTCCGGCCCTCATTTATTCTTCGAGCTTTGTCGAGAAGCAAAGAGTCATTAATAAAATAAATCTTTATCAATGGGCGGGAATTTTATCGAGCGCCGGACTTCTCATTTACATAACGATTTCCATCCTTAATTATTTTTCCGCCGACATCGATTACGGGCGGGGCGTTTATTATTCGAATCCGAAGATCAACGACTATCAAAAAGCCGCTTTTTATTTCGACCGGGCATTGAAAAAACGACAGGAACACGTTTACGAAGATAAGCTTTCCTACGCTTTAGCCTATCTGTCTGGAATAGCCTCATATCAACAAAACAACGATTTAGCCAATCAATTGATGCAGGGAGCAGAGTTTTATAACGTAAAAAGCCTGCGGTCTTCGCCAAGAAACGTTTTATACTGGAAAACCCGGGCAAAAAATAAATACCTGTTTTATTTGGTAAAACAAGACAAGAACGAACTCACGCAAGGAGTGGAGACTTTGAACGAAGCCGCGCGCCTTGCCCCGACCGATCCAAAAATTCCTTACAGCCTATCGGTGTTTTATTCGCTTTTGGCAGATTTGGAAACAGAGTCAAAGGCAAAAGTCGAACTACAAAACAAAGCTATGTCAGCAGCCAAGGAATCGATCGACCTGAAAAGTAACTTTCAAGACGCTTTCTTACTCCAGGATGAATTGATAAAAAAATATAATCTTTAAGGCTCGGTATTAGAGCTAGAAATACCCCAGATGCAATTGACACTGTCACCAGCTTGATTTTTGCACTGGTAATTGCACGTAAAGTCTGTCGGGGTCGACTCGTAAGGCAAGATCTGTTGGTTGTTTTCGAGGCAGGAGTAAAGCTTGTAATAGGTGCCGTCGGCATCGGTTTCATAGCCGTAGGTACTTCCCTGTGGATCAATCGGAACTTTTTTCATATATATTTTGCCGGTGTCTTCATCCGCGAGCTCTCCTCCTGCGACATAAATAGTCTGAGGGTAGGCACGGTTATCCTCATAATGGAGTTCGAGGGCGCGTTGGAGTTGTTCGAGGTCGGCTTTCCGTCTGGCGTCGCGGCCCTTTTTAAGAGAGGTAAAAAAATTACCGGTAATGAAGGAAGCAAGAATGCCCAAAATGATAATTACAACAAGAAGCTCTATAAGAGTGAAAGCTTTTCGATTTTTCAGACGTTTCACTTGATGCAATAATAACAGTCGTCAGCCGGGTCTCCAGTTGGGCAACCGGTGGCCAACGTGCCGCTTATGGCGTACTTTGTATTAGGATTGCTGGCAAACGATTTCGACGTCGGTTTGTAACAGACGGCGACGGTCGGCGGGTCATTCGTACCGGTGACATAAATATTTTCCAACTGGCCGCCAGCGAGCTCGACAAAATCCGTTTTTAGTTCGCCCGTTGTCACGATGTCGGCAATGGCGGTAGTTTCCAAATCCGCGAGCGCTGTGGACGATGGGTCTGTGCAGGTTTGGGCATCCGAACACCAAGGCATATAGTTTTTTATCGCGTAGTAACGGATCGAGGCGCCCTGGAACTCTCCGGCGGTATTTCGTACTCCGGTATCGGTGCCTTTTTTCAGCTGTTCAAACGGGTCGAGCGCGGCTAAAAGTCCGACCGCTAGCGCGCCGAGAAGAGCAATGACGATCAACAATTCAATGAGAGTAAAACCCTTTTTGAAATAGTTCATATAAATTAAATATAGATGATAGGCTTTATCGTTGTCAAGGGGATTAAACAGCGACTTTTTTAGTATCAGTATTTTCGATTGTTAAGCGAATTTTCCTGTGATATAATTTTCGACATGGCGCCACTACCAAAAAGAAAACATTCGACAAGGCGAAGCGGAAAAAGAAAAAGCGCAAAAGCAAAAAGCTTGCCCAATTTGGTCAAATGTGAAAATTGCGGCAAGACAAAACTTGCCCACAGGATTTGTAAATATTGCGGAAAATAAACTACAGATATGGACCCCCGCCACAAAGAGCGTTTAGAGACAATCCAAGAACTCTACAGCATCAGTTTTACCAGACAAAAGAACCTAAGAGAAAAAACTAAAAAAATTATCGGGAAATCAGGTTATTTAAATAAAATAATCCAAAAATTCGCTCCGAAGTTTCCAGTCGACAAGATCGCCAAAGTCGATTTGGCGATCTTGAATCTGGCGGCCTACGAGCTAATAGTGGAAAAAAAAGAGCCGCCAAAAGTAATCATCAACGAAGCGGTGGAGTTGGCCCGAGAGCTCGGCAGCAATAAAAGTTATTCATTCGTGAACGCCGTCTTGGGAAAAATCTATGAATCCATATCAGAATCTTGAAAAAAAGATCGGGGTCAATTTTAAGAGCAAGAATTTGCTCACGAACGTTTTTATCCATCGGTCATATTTAAACGAGCACAAAAAGTTTCCCCTCCCCTCAAACGAACGCCTGGAGTTTCTAGGCGACAGCGTCCTGTCTTTGATAACTTCGGTCTACCTATTTAAAAATTACAGCAGCCTCAAGGAAGGCGACTATACGGAAATAAAATCGGCCATGGTCAAGACAGAAAGCTTGCACGAGGCGGCCAAAAATTTGGGCCTGAGTCAATATTTACTTTTATCGCGGGGCGAAGAAAATGGGCGCGGCCGCCAAAATAAAAACATTCTCGCCGATTGTCTTGAGGCTCTCATCGGGGCGATATTTTTGGACCATAGCTTTGAAGCTAGTTATAAATTTGTCTCTAAATTCTTATTCGAAAAAAAGCTAGATTTTATTGTCAAAAACGAACTTTATGCCTCGGCTAAAAGCCAACTCCAGGAAATTATCCAGGGAAAATATAAAACGACTCCTCTTTACCGCGTCATCGAAGAAAAAGGCCCGGAACACAAAAGAATTTTCAAGATCGCCGTTTATTTTAAGAACAAACGTTTGGGCACCGGGGTGGCCGGGAGCAAAAAAGAAGCCGAAGAAAAAGCGGCTCAAAATGCTTTTGATAATATAAAGGGCTTGTGATATATTAAAGACTCAAAAGCTCGATACCGTATTTTTCGGGAACCGCTGCGCTTGCAAACGAACGTTCCCTCAAAATAGATATCTGCGCTTTTTTATAAATATATCAAGACAATAATCATGGCAGTTACTTTACGTTTATACAGGACGGGAAAGAAGGGGTACGCGACTTACAAGATCGTCGCGGTTAACCGTCGCTACAAATCAAACGGCAAATATATTGAATCGGTTGGAACTTACAATCCACACGCCGAAGAGGACGATGTAAAAATAAAAAAGGAAAGATTGGATTATTGGCTGACACGGGGTGCGATAGTCTCCGAAGGATTGAGAAAACTTCTTAAAAAGGGTTAGATTTTTTTGGATATGCGAAGTCCGGTGCTCCTTCCTCTTCTTCTTTGAAAGAGACACCCACCTTTGGAATCAGAGCGGCAATTTCTGAAATCGTATCGGCGTTGATCTGTAGATCTTGCGCCAAATCCTGAACTATTTTTTTGTTATAAAAGGTTAGATTGATTTTTATTGCCGTGTCGAGTTGTGGATTTAGTTCAATTTTGTCCGAAGTGATAAGCCTGCCCCCTCCGTAGTTATAATTTTCCAAAAAGCTTAGGAATGAATTGGTATCTCCTATTCCCGTAATCGATAGTTTAAATCGGTCTTTTAATTTAGTGTTTACACCCACCGTATAAGAAATAACGACAAACCCGGTTTTCTGAGAAAGAAGTTCGAGCGACTGGATAATAGAAAAATAATCTTCGGCATCAGGGATGAGGCCGTTTAATAGTTTAATGTATTGGTCAAGCTCGGAAGAGCCCGGCGCGACCGAGTTTAAGAGGTCAAACTTGGTTTGCAATTCTTTAACCTCGAGCACCAGAACCTTATTTTCCTTGTCGGTCTGTTTTACCCTGTCTAAGCCAATTTTGACTACTAAGACAATAAGAATTAACAACAAAACTACCGCGGCAACATAAACAACATTCTGTTTTATCAGGCGATAAGCGTATGGCTTAATTTTGAACATTTTTGAACCTCCCGTCAAAACTTATTTCGTAATTTTCCACCGTTTCTTCCTGTGCTCCGATGACGGAAAAATTTTTTAGGGTGATGGCTTCAAAGTTTTTTAAAAAAATTTCCGACTCGATAAACTTAAAAAAACTATTTAATTCTGAAAAACTGGTAAAAGCAATCGTGAACGAGGCCTCGCGACTTTTATTGATGGCAAAGGATTTGATAGTTGAAGATTCAGAACTTTCTTTCAAAGCGTTGGCCAAAAGCGTATAGTAAGGCAGGCTGGCGGCGTCGTCTTTTAAAAACGTCTCCAAGTCGCCGTATTTTTTTTGCAAATAAAAAAGCTTGGCTTCATCCCCTTTTTTGTCTTTAAGAGCAACGAGCAACGATTCCTTTTTAGTTCTTAAACCATTGTTTTTGTCATATTTATTTTTTAAAACGACAAAAAAGGTCAAAAATATGACTAAGAAAAAGGCCAATACCATAAACAGCGAGATTCTCAACCAGGCAAAATATTGCTCGTATTTTTGATAATCTTCCCGACTGACCGCTAAATTTATTTTTGACCTTCTCATAGTTCGACTTTGCTCACTAAATTACTACCTAAAGTTGCCTCCAAGCGACGGAACATAGATAGACATTTCGTGCTGAAAAGATTGAACGAGTGGAGTCTTTGAGGAAAATGAATAAGGGTTTAGTTCAAACGCCTTGACTCCCAATTGGTCGGATAACATTTGGGGAAGCGCAGGAAACATAAATACGTTGTTGAAAAGATAGAGCGCGGAAATTTTTTTATTGGCAATGAATCTTTTTATTTCTGTCACGAATTCGGCAAGGAGCGGCCGGGTAATGGTGTCAACGGGAATGCTGGATTTATTTTTTGGATCATAGGTAAGTAGGGTTTCTTCGGCCCTTTTTTTGTCGAGCTCAGAGTTTATCTGGATTTCCTTCAAGAATAATTGGTAGCCGACGGAAAAGGCATGGCTCTCTTTTATATTATAAGTTTTTGGTTCAAAGTAACTGATGTTGGTTGAGTTGAGCCCGAAGTTCAGGGCAACAATCCCGTCCTCTTTTTGGGGATTAAAAATTGGACTAAATAGAGTTATCAAACGCGAAGAGGCGGATAGTTCGCTTTCGATTATTTCCGGGACCAATCCGGCGGCCTCGACCGAATTTTGGACTTTTTCGATCAGTCGTTTTGGCGCCGCCACGATCAAAATAAGAATTTTTTTCTCCGCCGGAAGTTCGGCTATGATCTCGAGGTCGATGTTGGTTTCCTCAACGGGCATCGGGATAAATTGGTCGGCTTGGTATTTGATCGCCGATATCAACTCCTTTTCGTTCAAGGCGGGCATGGTCAGGATTTGGCTATAGGTAAAACTGCCGGGTATAACAATATTGACATTTTTCTTGGTAAGCTTTAGGGATTGATAAAGGGTTGTTATTGCCTGGGTCTGCTTTTCCAGGCTCTTTTCCGCCTCGGTTGAAAAAAAATTTTCCTCGGTGGCGATCTTGCCGAGGTGGTTGACTTCGATCAAGTTCCCCTTTTTGGCCGCGTCGGCGATTTTGGTATATTTTTCTCCGATATCGAGACAAAAAAAATTATCTGCCATAATTTAAATATAACACAATTAGATCATGGATTTTAGATTTTAGATGTTAGATGAATTCAGATTATTTTGTCTAGGATCTAAGATCTATCATCTAGTATCTATTAATAATTTCGGAGTTTTATCTTTGTTTGGAAATGTAGATCGGAAAATTCCTCCGGCCGAGTAGAAGCACAACTACCCGCCGACGTGACATAACAAATGTTAAAAGATAAAGAAATGGTAGGTGGTGAATAAGAAGCGGCGCGTGTGCAGCCAATAGAAAAATCATAGATAGCAGTTTTGTCGGAGTTTAAAGATTGGGGTTGTGCCAATTGGGACGACGATGAGGAAATTGTACCAGATGACAAATAAAAGCTGAACCATTCCCCCCATTCGTCTTGAAAGTAAAGAGAGCTGGAAGAAGAGTATGTTTCGACCGCTTTACACTTCTGATTATTATCATCGGGTGGGCTGGCGGAGTGAATGCTTATGGCATAATTTCTTACTGTTGAAGAAACCCGGTTTAAAACATAGTCACCCTCCCCTTTGACCGTGGATAGGCGGTATATTTTTGTTTGCTCTCTCAATACGGAAAAAACAACTGAGAACATTACGGGAACGATAAAAATAACGATCGCTATCACAACGAGCATTTCTATTAATGTAAATCCCGCACTATTTTTAAGTCGTCCATGTGAATTGTTTTTTATTTTATTCATGATCTAGATTATAAAATCAATTTAATTTTATTCTAAAAATGGTGCGGGATAAACCTCTTTTTTCATAATTTATTACTCAAGAATTGTTAAAACCGAATTTAAAGAGACGGAGAAAACATCGCTGCCTTCGACCCAATAAACATTCACGGTTGCGTTAACTCTTTCAGGACTGGTTTGGCTATCAAGTACAGCCTCCCTTTTAAATATGGGAGAAGGACTGCCAAGGTCATATGTTGTACAAGATCCGGAGCTCCAAGACAAACTGTTGAGACAGTAAGTTGTCGACTCGGGGTTTGAGTCCAGGGCGAGAAAAACATTCCAGTCTTTGTCTTTTTCTTCTTTTATCCATTCCAGGGCCTCGCCGGCATAATGGGACGCCAGTATTTTGTGTTCATTAACCTTCATATTTCTTAAGGAATAGGTCAAGATAGACATCGCCGCTACAAAAAAAACAGACAGGACGGTTACAAAAACTAAAATCTCGACTAAAGAAAAAGATTTTTTCATAGTTAACAGCCGATCAACGAATCGGAAACGGTGGTGATACCAAGGGGGGTTATCGAAACGTCAAGGCATCGATTGTTTTGGTTATTTTTTAGACGGATTGTATTTATTGTGATGTTGATGCCAAATCCTCCCGGCGGAAAATCGATGTTACCGGTACCGGTTACGACCGAAATATTACTCTCCAAGTCATAATCCTGTACCGTTTGGTATGAATCGTTACAGCCGAAATTTAGAGAAAAAGAACCGGCGGAGACGACGGTTCTGTAGCCGTCAAAATCCGTACAGGCCTGGTTATAGAGTTCTGATGCGACGGCCTTTTTTTTGGCCAGGTCCAAAACGGCTTTCACTCGGTTTGATTCTTTGCGCAGTTTTAATTCTTGAGTATAGGCGTTGTAACGGGGAATTGATAAACCGGAAAAAAGCATGATTATGGCAACGGTAATGATGATTTCAATCAGAGTAAATCCCCCACTATTTTTAAATGCTTTTGATCTATAGTGCGGGATAAAGCCTTTTTTCATTTGAGTTTACTTTTCTCCATAAGGCCCGAGACAATAATTACAATTAGCTCCGGTACAGCTTATGGTAACGGCACATGTACTCGCTGTTTCCAAATAGGCGCCGATGGTATAGTCGGAAGCTGTTCCCGAATAATAATATTTATAGGTTGGATTTTTTGGGTCATTTGGAATAGATTCAATATAGGTGGCTGTTGAACAACCCAACGGGTCGCATAAATCGCCCCCAAAAGTTATTGATACGGGATAAGTGTCTTCGTTGCTGCGGTACATTTCAACGGCGGCCCGAACAGATTCCAAATCGGCTTTGCGCCGGGCGTCCCTGGCCTGCTTTCCAAATTGGGAATAAGCGACCGAGGCGGCCGAGGCTAAAAGAGCGATAATGGTGGCGACGACCAGGATTTCAATCAGGGTAAACCCAGCACCATTTCTTAGTTTTTTTTGTAATTGTTTTATTTTTGTCATATCTTAAGGTTATTAATTTAAATTAAATTTGTATTTTAAATGGTGCTGGGTAAAATGGTGCGGGATCATTGTTGATTGGAAACACAACAACTTAAGTTGATCGAATTACAGTCCTCGGTTTCTAAGTACTTGCCGCCGCCCAGATC
>MGAT01000003.1 GCA_001789855.1 Candidatus Roizmanbacteria bacterium RIFCSPLOWO2_01_FULL_44_13
GCAAAAAAAATTCTTGACCGGATCGAAAAAGCTTACCCGGTTTTCAAAAAGGCGGTTTGGAAAACGACTTTTAATTTGGCAAAAATCGATACCTCGAATCAAACCTTCAATAAAATCCCTGACGACGCCGTAATTTCCTTTGACGTGCGTTATATTCCGGAAGAGAAAAAAACTATCGTCAAAAAACTAAGCAAACTTGTCGGCCGCGAAGGAAAAATGGAACTGATCGAAACCGAGCCGCCCCACAAAGCCGACGAGGATAGTTTGTTTATTAAAAATCTCCGCCTGGCGTCTCAAAAAGTTGTTGGAAAACCGGCACCGATCATAATCAAGCACGGCGCCTCCGACATTAGACATTTCAGCGAAGTCGACTCGCCCGGCGTCACCTTTGGGCTTATCAGCGGCGGATTGCACACCGACAACGAATGGGCCGATATCAAAAGTCTTGGGGACTACTACAACGTCTTGAAAGTTTTTCTTCTCTCTCTTTAAAACCCGTGTGGACCGAATGGGATTTGAACCCACAACCTTCGCAATGCCATTGCGACGCTCTAGCCAATTGAGCTATCGGCCCAGGAAAGAATTAAATTATTTTCTTTATTATAGCATCTGCTAAAAATATAAGTTCTATTTGAATTTCTTTACTAAAATAGTGAATGGTACAAACACCCATGTAATCCTTCTTTAAAGTTGGTTTTCCTTGCGTTCTTTTATCAATATAGGTAGGGTAGAATTGTTTCCTATCGATTTTTGTTACCTTTTCCCAGTAATCTTCTAGTTTTCTAATATTTTGATCAAATCGACATTGTATTCTTACCCTAAACTTTGAGTCATCAATAAAATAACAATTTTTTAGGAGTTTCAGATAGAACTTGATAATAAAAGCGCTAGAGCTTCCTAACGAAAGAGTTGAACTTCTGCCATACTTTGCGCCTTCTCCTAAATATAAAACGCTTAATAATAATTTTTGCTGAGAAACATCGATCTTTTTTATCAAATGCGAATTTTTTTCTTTTAACAAGGATAAATATTTTTCTCTTTTTATCTTGTTTATGTCTAGGGCGATCAACCTTGCTTTCTTTAAACTGTTTTTGTTAATTTTATCCACTTTACTTTTGTACCAGCCTGGAAGGATTACCTTATTACACCAATAAGAAAGTTTGCTTTTTGCTATTCTAATTCCAAGTTTTTTCTGAATCTCAGAGTAAGTATACCCTTTAGTTCTAAGGTCAACTGCTTTTTTTCTTAACAGTCTCTTTTTGTTCATTTTTGTACTCTTATAATATAAGAGTACATTAATATCATCTATATATCAAGATGTTAAATGATAGAATAATATTAGTGATATTTAAAGACCGCGAAGACGCCGGGAAAAAATTAGGAACCCTCCTTAAGAAATATGCCGGGTCGAATACGGCGGTTATTTCTTTGCTCCGCGGCGGGGTGGTGGTCGGGCATGAAGTCGCCCGAATTTTGAAATGTTCCCATTATCCCTTGCCGGTGGCAAAAATTTCCTCACCCATCCAGCCCGAACTGGCCATCGGCGCCCTGTGTTTTAAGGAAATATTTCTCGACCAGGCTATTCTTAAGCCCTACGATTTTGACAAAACTGCTGTAGTCAAGCAGATAAATGCGGCGAGGAAAAAATTTTCTTCTTATCTAAAGAGGTTTTCGATCAAAAAATCAGCTTTTGCCGGGCTGAATAATACCGTTTTGATTTTAGTCGACGACGGGATCGCGACCGGCGCGACGATGAAAGCCGGCGCTCTTTTTCTAAAAACAATTTCTCCAAAAAAAATAGTTGCTGCCGCTCCGGTCGGTCCGGCAGATTTTGACGAAACAGGATTTGATGAGGTAGTAATTTATTACCGTGACCCATTCCTTTCCGCCATCTCCCGCTTTTATATAAATTTCCCTCAAGTCGAGGATGAACAAATAAAAGAACTCTTCAATAAATAAGTTATACTAATTTTATGGACCAGCATCCCGTTCCAAGACAGATTACCACCTTCGAATTTAAACTGATTGGTTTTTTAACCATCAAGCAGTTTATTTATTTATTGATCTTCGTCGTTTTAGCTTTTATTATCTATAGCGTTTTTCCTATCCCTATCTTAAATATTTTTTTCGCCATAATAACCGCTGGCATCGGCGCCGCCTTCGCTTTCCTGCCGATCAACGATCGACCCCTCGATGTTTGGATCAAAAATCTAGCTAGGCGATTGATTTCACCGACCCAATACAAGTTCAAAAAGCACAACTTACCCCCGAATTTCCTTAAAGACATTCCTAATCAGGCCGATCCAACCCAGGTCGCTACCCACGTTGACTCCCGGCAAAAACTAAACAACTATTTAAACAAAGGTCAAGCTACCGGCGACACCAAAAAACAGTCGATTAGCAATCTTATTCAAACTGCCGTGCTCGGCCCAACGGCAAAAAAGGAGGAAAAATCTTCACCGGCGTCTTCTACGCCCCACAAGCCTTTTTTCACCGGCGTGATTAAAAATCACAAAGAAATGCCTATATACGGCGTTCTCATTTACGTCAAGCCGGACGAAAAAGGCGAACCCTTGCGGATTTTAAAAACCAACGTCAACGGTATTTTTGCCACATTCAATCCTTTACCGGTCGGTGACTATTTTTTTGAAATCAAAGACCCTCAAGGCCGCCACTTTTTTGATACAATGAAAATTAAGGTAGAAAATTCCAACCCCAATCCTTTACAGTTTTTGTCCAAGGAATTGATATGACAACGCAACGCCCAACATCGCCAGTTAAGGCTTCAACTCAATCTTTTATTGAGATTGAAGAAATAAAAGACGATGTGGTTTTAATGAAGGATTTTTCCGCCGCAACTGTCATTGAGGTTTCGGCGGTCAACTTCTGGCTACTTTCGACCGAAGAACAGTCGTCGATGATATATTCTTACGCCGGGCTCCTTAATTCCCTCTCGTTTCCAGTCCAAATTTTGATCGTTTCCAAAAAAATGGACATCTCCGCCTACCTCGATTACCTCGAGGAAAGAATCACCCGGGTTGGAGTGGAATTAATTAAGACCAGATTGGTTTCGTACCGGGAATTCATTAAAAATATCGTCAAAAAAAACACCGTATTGGAAAAGCGGTTCTTTTTTATTGTCCCATTCTCGCCTCTTGAGCTCGGGGTCTCCGGCGCCCAGCCAGGATCTCTAAATCGCGAATATGTCGTGAGCCGCGCGAAAACTTCTCTCTATCCAAAACGAGATAATTTACTGCGCCTTTTGTCTAAGACAGGTTTAACCGGGTCTATTCTCTATTCTCAGCAATTATCCGAATTGTTTTATAACCTTTACAACCCGTCCTCAACCGGGCGCCGCATGGCGCCGGTTGAAAGCTATACCGACGTGGTGATGACACAGCAATAAAAACTATGGATCTATTATCTTTTTTAACCGGGGGGTCAAAAAAAACTGGCGGCGGGAAAGCGCCTAACAATCACATGGCCAATGTTTTGGCCCAGGGGTCGGTTTCGGTCAAAGATTTGGTCGCCCCTTCTTACATAGAGGTCGACTTTAACCATCTGAAAATCGACGACCGCTATTACCGGACTTTATACGTCGTCGGATATCCCCGTTACGTTTCCGCCAACTGGCTCTATTCTTTAATTACATTTGACCATCCTTTATATATATCAATGTATATTTACCCTACTGAGTCAAAGAATGTCCTCGAGGATCTGAGAAGAAAAATCGCCGAAATGGAGGCGACGATTGAAGGCGACATCAAAGCCGGGCGGGTGGTTGATCCGACGGTCCAGGTAGCCCTCGACGACGCCCTCGCCCTCCAGGCCGAGCTTGCCAAGGGAGCGGAAAGATTTTTCCAGTTCGGCCTTTATATCACCATTCCCGCGGACAACCTCGAAGAATTAAACCGTCTGACTAAAGAAGTCGATTCTGTTTTAGCATCGCTTCTAATCGTCGCTAGACAGGCAACCTTGGAAATGGAAGAGGGATTCAAATCAACCCTGCCGTTTTTCTACGACAGGATTTCCGTTTGGCGAAATATGGATACGACATCTCTCGCAACCACCTTCCCGTTTGCCACTGCCAGCCTTACCCGCAACGAGGGTATTTTATACGGCATCAATGAACACGACGGGTCCTTGATTATTTTTGACCGGTTCACCTTGGAAAACGCCAACTCGGTCATTTTGGGAAAATCCGGAGGAGGAAAAAGCTTTTTGGTAAAACTCGAGACCCTTCGACTCCTCATGATGGGGGTCGACGTCATTATTGTCGACCCGGAAAACGAATACCAAAAACTGTCCCAGTCGGTCGGCGGCGAATTCGTCGTTTTTTCGACTACCTCGCAATACAAAATCAATCCGTTTGAGCTGGTGGTCGAGGGAGCAACGCCCGACGAGCTGTCGAATAAAATTCTCGACCTGCATTCTCTGATGAGGGTGATTATGGGAGACCTGACCCCGTCCCAGGATGCGCTACTGGATAGGGCGCTCGTTTTGACCTACAAGGAAAAGGGTATTACCCAGGATCCGGAAACTTTCAAACTGGAGCCGCCGCTTCTAGAGGATCTTTACAAGATCCTGACCGGAATGGAAACGCCAGAGGCAAAAGAGTTGGCAGACCGGTTGGAAAAATTTATCCAGGGTTCGGCCGCCGGCATCTTCAATCAGCGCTCCAACTTTGACATCAAAAATCCGTTCACGGTTTTTGGAATCAGAGACCTCGAAGAAAATTTGCGCCCGGTGGCGATGTATATTGTTTTGGACTATATCTGGAACCGCATCCGCCGTGATCCAAAAAGAAGAGTCTTGATAGTCGACGAGGCCTGGTATCTCATTAAACACAAAGACTCCGGGGCATATCTTCACTCGTTTGCGAAAAGGGCGAGAAAGTATAAATTGGGTTTGACGACGATTACCCAGGATGTTGAAGATTTTTTATCAACTGACGAGGGCAAGGCTATCATAACAAACTCTTCCCTACAGATTATTTTGAAACAATCGACCGCGGCAGTCGAGCAAATTTCAAAAACATTCTTCTTGACCGGCGGGGAAAAACATTTCCTCTTGTCTTCCGGAGTAGGAGAGGGCCTGTTCTTTGCCGGCCACTCCCACGTCGGATTCCAAGTGGTCGCGAGCGAGGAAGAAAAGGGATTGATCGAGTAACATCATCTGTACATGACCGGTTTTTCTTTTTGAGGAAGGACCAGGCTCATTCTTCTTTCTTTTTCGTTCACCCTTTCAATAAAAGCTTTGATTTTCTGTCCGCTCTTGAACTCTTCCTGCCCAGTCAATTTGGAAATATGAATTAGGCCTTCTATCCCCGCCTCCAGTCGGACAAAATAGCCGTATTTTTCCCGGCGGACAACTTCTCCCTCGACTTCTTTGTCTTTTGGATACTTCTTTTCGATGTCTTTCCACGGATCCGGCGTAAGTCTCTTGAGAGAAAGGTTGAGTTTAAGGTCGACGGGATTTTTTTCCACAACGTAAACGTCTATGGTCTCGCCTACCGTCACATAAGAGGCGGCGGAACTGATCTTCTCCCAGGAGATTTCCGAAATATGGATCAACCCCTCGACTCCTTCGACCTCGCAAAAGACACCAAACTCGGAGGCCCCCAACACTTTAGCTTTATAGGTCTTTCCTTCTTTGATGGCGTCGAACTTTTTCTTCAGGTCTTTCTGGGAGATCTTCAAGACGGAAGCTTTTTGGGAGACGACCAAGCGGTTCTTTTCTTTGTCAACTTCAAGAATCTTGACTTTGATTTTCTGGCCGGTCAGTTTTTCCGGGCTGGAGATAAATGGCTCGACCAGCTGGATTTTGGGAATGACTCCCCTTATCCCCATAAAATCAACGAAGACTCCACCCTTGCCGTAATCTCCGCAGAAAACTTCTATCTCTTCTTCCTTTTCTTTCTTTTCAGCGAGGATCTCCCATTTGCCTTTTTCGAAAAATTTGCGTAATGATACGACGGGAAAGCCGTTTTTTGACTCTTCCGAAATCACCCGAACCTGGATTTTGTCGCCGGCCTTAAGATAAGGAAGATAGGTCGAGACCTCTTTTATTTCGAGTTCGCCCAAGATGGCGTGGGCTTTGCCGCCGACGTCAAAAACTATGCCTTTTTTGGAGAGAGAAACGATCTTAGCCTCGATTTCCCGACCTTTTTTAAGTAGGCTCGGCTTATTCTTGGAAAGCAGGGCGGCCATCGGGTTTGTTGCGGCCGTATTTTTTGCAGTTTTTGTGGTTTTTTCTGTTTTTTTCGCCATCCTGAAATTTTCTCCTTTGTTTGCTGACAGACTTACTAATATAACAAAAGCTGCCGGAATTAGCAAGGCTATTGAATTTTACTTCCTCTTATGATATATTATAGGGCATTATGGATAATGTTCTGCTTCCATCTCTGGTTGAGAGGTTTGTAAAATATCTAACTTCGCAAGGAAAATCTTCGTTTACCATCGTAGCCTATAAAAAAGACTTAGAGCAGTTTTTGGGCTATCTGACTTCGATCGATGTCCAAGACGCGCGAGAGGTAAAAAAGGAAAATATCGAAGGATTTATTAATAAATTGATCGCCGATTCTTATACAAAAAAGTCGGCCTCACGGAAGCTTAATTCGATCAGGACCTTCTTCCGATATCTGAAAAACGAGGGTGTGATCGAACAAAATCCCTCGCTTGACGTCTCCCACCCGAAATACATTTCCTCGCCTCCGAGGATTTTTACCAAACTGGAATACCGGGCGCTCCGCGATTTTGCCAAAGAGGACGAGCGCACCTATGCCTTGGTTGAAATCTTGCTCCAAACCGGAATCAAGATTGGAGAGCTGGCCAATTTGAGGTTGTCGGATATTAAAACCGACGGCCTTTACATCAGGCCCTATGGAAAAACGCCCGGACGCGACCTGCCCCTCAATAACGCCGTTAAAAAAGCAGCCGACGACTATCTCAAGGCGCGCCCCCAATCCAAAGAGGACCATCTTTTTATTACTAGAACGGGCCATCCTTTATTAATAAGAAACATCAGGCAGATTATTTCCCGTTGTTTTAGGGAAATTGGTATAGAAAAAGCCACGGTCAACGATCTTCGAAACACCTTTATTGCCCACCAATTAAGACAGGGGGCTTCCGTCGAATACATCGCCAGGCTGGTCGGTCACCGTCGCCTTTCTTCAACCGAACGCTTCCTCAACCTCGTCAAAGAAGAGGTTCAAAAAAAAGAAGGCCTCGGAGAACTCTAAAAAACTCCCATTGACATCTCGTGTGGAATTGTTTATGATTTGTGGACAAGTTATCCACAAATATAATTTATGTCTCTCTTATCCTCTGTTTGGAATGAATTTTTAGAGAAGACCGGGCAGGACAAGCCAAGGCCGCCGGTTTTAAACTCAATTTTAAAACAAGTTACCCCAACAGAATTAACCGAAGAAAAAATCGTTCTTTCCTGCGAAAATCAGGGGACAAGGCTGTTTTTGGAACCAAAAAAGGCCGAGGTGGAGAGAGAGGTCAGCCTCCACTTTAAAAAAAATCTCCTCGTAGAATTTGTCATCGCCCCGCCCAAGAAAAAGAAGATTGAGTCACCGCTTTTGTCTTTTGAACCACGGCCGGAAGACCTCTACACAAAAAGCGGCCTCAACCATAAATACAGCTTTGACAACTTTGCTGTCTCCTCGACCAATCAGGTCGCTTACGCGGCGGCAACAGCCGTTGTTAACAACCTGGGGTCAGCCTATAATCCTTTATTTCTTTATGGCGGGGTGGGCGTCGGTAAAACCCATTTGGCACAGGCGACCGCCAAAAAAATTCTAGAAAAGGATTCGTCAAAAAAGATCTATTTTTGTCCCGGAGACAACTTCACCAACGAAATGATCGAGTCGATCCGGGAAAAAACCACCCAAAGATTCAGGAGAAAGTATCGGTATCTTAACCTCTTGATTGTCGACGACATCCAGTTTATTGCCGGCAAGGAGGCGGTTCAGGAAGAATTTTTTCATACCTTTAACTCTATTGCGTCCTCGGGCGGACAGATCATCTTGACCTCGGACCGACCGCCTGCCTCGATCAAAAACCTTCAGGATAGATTGCGCTCTCGCTTTTCCGGAGGCCTCACGGTTGACATTCAGGACCCGGACTTTGAATTGAGGTGTGCTATCCTCCTCATTAAGGCAAAAGAAAAAGGCATCAACATTGATATCGAGGCGGCCAAGGTAATTGCCGACCGGGTGGCCGATTCAAGAACGGTCGAGGGCCTGCTTCTTTCTATCTATGCCAAGGTTCTCGGCATAAAAGACAAGATTGACCTTGAAGCGGTTGAGGTTTTTTTTACCCAGAAAGAAGACGGAAAATCAAAGAAGACCAATCCAGCAGACGTTATTAAGGCCGTTTGCACATACTACAACGTAAGGCAGTCTCATCTCAAGGGAGAAACGAGGGTTGAGTCGGTTGTTTTGCCCAGACAGGTGGCGATGTATCTTTTGAGGCGAGAGTTCAAGCTAAAGTTAATGGACATAGCCGGACTCTTGAAAAGGCGGGACCACACTACCGTTCTCCACGCCGAACAAAAAATATCCTCCTTGATGATGAGGGACCAGAATTTTAAAAAAGAGGTTAACACGATCGCCCAAACCATTGAATCCTCGACATGATGTCCACGATTAATCCACAGGGCGTTTTTGCGTTTTGTTTTGTCTTGAAAATCTATCTCCCCTCTTATACACTTATACACAACAACTATTACTACTTTATTTAAATATAAAAATGACTATTTCTTTGTTAAAAGAGGAGTTTTTGGAAAAGCTGAACCTCGCCTCCAAATTTACCTCTTCCCGGCTCGTTTCCGCTAGCATTCTTCAGGGGGTTTATCTTGTCGGTGAAGAAAACATCATTCATGTCTATTCCACTAACCTAAATTATTATTTTCACACCTCAATTAAGGCTCCGGGGAAAAACAAGTTTAACGCCGCCGTTGAGCCTAAAAAACTCGCGGAGCTTTTAAGCCTTCTTCCCGGCGGGAAAATAGATATTTCGGTCGGAGAAAAAAACGTCGAGATTGAATCGGGAAAAATTAAGGCGGAGTTTCCCCTTCTGGACGCCAAGGAATTTCCCCTCCCGCCAAAAATCACCGGAAGCAAACAAAAAATTAAGGCCGGCTTTTTGAGGAAAAACCTCCCAACGGTGATTTTTTCCGCCAGCTCCGACGAAACCAGGCCGGCTCTAACAGGCGTCAACTTTGTTGCCGACGACGAAGGCCTAAAAATGATCTCGACCGACGGATTTAGGCTATCGCTGTTGACGCTCAAGAAGGAGGAGTCGCTTCCCTCAATGATTATTCCCGCCCAGTTTTTAAACGAGGTGATGAGGCTAATTACAGAAGACGAAATTGGCTTTAGCTATTCTCCGGAAGAGAAAACCATGGTTTTTTATGTCGGCGATTGTGAGCTCTATACCCGGCTGATTGAGGGCGACTACCCGCCCTATGAAAAGGTCATTCCGACCGACAAAAAAACTACCGCCGCCGTTGATCGCGAAGAATTTCTAAGAAACGTCAAGCTGGTTTCAATTTTTGCCCGCGACTATTCCAACGTCGTGGTCTTAAATATTGAAAAAGGGGAGGTTTCGATTAGGCCAAAAACCGGAGACACCGAAAAAAACGTCGTCGTGTCAGAGGCGGCGGTTGAAGGCGAGCCCCAAAAAATTGCCTTTAACTATAAATTTTTAATCGATTTTTTGACCAATACGACCTCAAAAAAGATTATCATTGAGCTTTTACGGTCCGACGCCCCGGCAGTCTTTAAACCCGACGGGGTGGATAATTTTATTCACATCATTATGCCGGTGAGGATTCAATAATATGGATAAATTTGTTCTCGACACAAACTTGTTTTTTAACATGGAGGCAGGCCTCGAATTGGGTAAAAAAACCGAAGAGGTGGTAGTCGGCTTGACAGAAAAAGCCGTCAAACTGAAAAAAAATTCCAAGGCGGAATTTCTTATACCTCCCCGGGCGGTCGAGGAATTTTTGAGTTTTTTTGAAGACAAAAACCAAGGATTTTTAAAAAATTTTTTGTCGGCGGTGACGGTCAAATCGCCCGACACGGCCAAAATCCAGTTTCCGGCAGACGTATTTTATAAACTAGTCGAGGACATCAGGGGAAGAAGCTATCGAGGAGGCGCCGTCGGCGAGGAGGAAATTGCCTCGGCGGCCCGCCTGATGTCCGGATCAGGTAAAGACCTCTCTAAAAAAGATTTCGAAATAAAAATTGGAGTCGTCATCAAGAAATTCAGGGAAAGATATAGAAACGCGACGAGAACGGGTTTTTTAGACAGCCTGACCGACCTTGATTTAATCGCCCTTTCCGCAGAACAGGATGCTTATTTGGTTACCACCGACGAGGGAGTCTTAAAATGGGGGCGAATATTTGGCGTCAAAGAGATGCCTTCTTTAGCTTTTCGGAAACGGCTCGAAGACCTTCTTGTTGGTTGATTTCTTCCTCATCCGGCAGAACCCGCGACAAGAAATCGAGCATTTTATCGGTTAGGGTTTTTTCCGGCTTTTCCTGGTACATCAGGTGGAGCGACAGGATGGAAACGAGCTTTCTTTTTGCTTCCTCATCTGGAACTACCATATAAGCATGATAGAAATAAGGGGCGCGGGAAACGATCGTTAAAGTGATAAAGCCGAATCTTTTTCCAAAGTAAAAATGGGATAAGGCGTCCCACCTTAAAGTGACGCCGGCCGCCTCGATGCCAAAGGCAGTCACTCGGTTTTCAACGTCGGGTGGGGGCGTAATTGTCAGCACATAGAAAAGGAAAACCAGGGCCCAGATCGGGATCAAGAGAATCCTGTCGCCAAAGAAAAACAAGATTGCCGACAACAACAAGGCGACGGCTAAATAAAATCTCAATATGATTCCCGACTTTTTTTTATAAGGCCGCAAGGGCGCCTTCCACTTAAACAACAACTGGGGATTTTCGTCCATACCTTTTATTCTCCTCGTTTTAGTTAAAAAAATCAAGCAAACAATCTTATAAGGGTAAAGGGCGTAGATACCCATTTCGAGCGAACATTCGTTTGCAAGCGCAGCGGTTCGCGAGAGATGCGGTATCGAGCCCTAGGGCCTTGTAATAATAAAATTATTTGATATAATAAATACTATATGGATAATTTCAACAAGATTATCTCCTTTGTTTTGGGGCTTGTTGTCGTTATCGTTTTCTTTGCCGTTATCACCGGTAAGATTAATTTTAGAAAAGGCCTTCCTTCTTTAACCGGTTCCCCGACCGCTTCTGTGACGCCAACCCAAACTCAAACACAGGCTTCCTCAAAAAGTCCGAGCCCAACGCCGATTAATTACGGCAGCTATAAAGCAAATGGCAAAGCCACCACCATTCCCGCCACGGGTTTGCCGACGATATTTATTTCTTCTCTTTTAGCCGGAGCCCTCGGCGGATTTTTCTTGAGAAAAACCGGAAGAAAGTAATTTATTCTCCAAAGCCCGGGATCTTTAAAACCTGATTGGCTATTAGATTTACTATCAAAACCGACATCAAGGTAAACACCAATCCTATAATTGCTCCGTAGACAAGCCTTTTTCCGTAATTTATCCTTTCAGGATTATTTTGAGACGCGGCAATCACAAAGCCGCCATAAATCAAATAAAGAAAAGCGACCCCACCGACGACAGAAAAAATAATCCGGAGAAGAGTTTGTACTACCCCGGCCGGACCACCCTCTTGAAAACTCCCCGTCCCGGTCGTGATGCACCCCAAAGATGTATATTGTCTCCCGGGCGCCGCGGCCGGAGGAAGATTTGTCTTTGGATTTATTTTCAGACTCTCTTTAGCCGCAGGATTAGGGTTGATGTTCGGATATAAACACTTTTGACAGGCTGACCAGCTCTGGGGCGGATTGTTTGGCGGGCAATATCCGCAAAGGTCACAGGCGGCAAATCTCGGTCCGCTCGTTGGAGTTGGTTTTTTAGTTTGAGCAAAAACAAAATTAGACCCTAGATGATAGATGATGAACGACAAAAGCAACGCGATTAGCAACCGTTTCATAGAAAAAGTATAGCAAATTACGGGTATAATAAATCTTAGAATGAGAAAATTTTTCCTACCAACATTATTTATTGGTATTTTTTTTGTCTTTCCCTTATTTATAGCAAGGGCTATAATGACGGATCAAGAATGCCGTCAAAATATTGATAGGTGTTTGGAGGAAACAAACAATTTAAAGCAATCGTTGGAGGCGGACTTAACAAATAAGGAATCTGATTATCAAAGTCTTACTACAAAACTAAATCAGATTAAATCGAGACTAGTTGTACTAGAAAATGAAATTGCAAAAAAAGAACAAGAGGTAAAAGAAGGGGAGCAGGCCCTTAAATATCAAGAAACCCTTTTAGCAGAGAGGGTTAATTCTTACTATAAAAATGTTAACCGCGGGTCTCTTGATTTAATGTCACTTCTAGTGACACAAAACCTTTCGGATTCTCTTCGTGATTTTTTCTACCAAAGATCGATTGTCGACAAGGATAGAGATACCATTATCAAAGTCGTTCTTTATATTAAAAATCTTGAAGAAATCAAAAAAAATCTTGAAGGAGAAAAAAACCAACTCTCAGTCTTAAGGCAAGAAGTTGATGTTCAATCACAGGCCTTAGCAGGACAAATTAGTGAAACAAGGGAGCAAATTGCTCAACTCTCAGCAAGACAGCAGCAACTCGTTGCTCAAAGGTTGGCCAGCCTAAATATCCCCCGCTCTGCCGGCACATCGACCCGCGGTTGCACCGACGACAGAAGCGTTGACCCCGGATTCAGTCCCAGACTGGCC
This sequence comes from Candidatus Roizmanbacteria bacterium RIFCSPLOWO2_01_FULL_44_13, assembly GCA_001789855.1. Taxonomy (GTDB): domain Bacteria; phylum Patescibacteriota; class Microgenomatia; order UBA1406; family GWC2-37-13; genus GWC2-37-13. Next base: position 12,832 of record MGAT01000003.1, read on the forward strand.
TTCTTTACTTTCGGAGCCCCCCACAGAAACGGGCTCAACCAGTATGGCGCAAAAGGGAGGGCCGACGCCGGCCAAAACGTCGAGCAGATTTTGAGTGAATATTATCCCAACATGTCTCTAAAAAAAGACTATGACCAAGGCGCCCAGGTCAACGTCGACGGTCACGGCACTTTTAACATAGAAGACTACACAAAAAGAATTTATGAGGTCCCGGCCGACTGGCCGATGGAAACCTTGAAAGCCCAAGCGGTCGCGGCTAGGACCTATGCCTTAAACTCAATGCAAAGAAACGGACACATTTGCACAACCGAAGCCTGTCAGGTTTTTAAACCCGAGGAAAAAGGTGGAAGATGGAACGAGGCGGTCGAGGCAACAAAAGGTTGGGTGATGATGGACGGGGGTAACCCTGGTTTTACCCAATACGCCTCGACCCACGGCGGATATATTCTCAATTTGGGTAAATTCGACGGCAACGGCGGCCACGGCAGTTTTTCCGATGTCCAATCAGATGCCTATGACCGCGAGTCGCCCTGGTTTTACTGCGACTGGGGGTCGCGTGGCGGGTACAGCAACACTGCCTGGCTAAAGCCCAACGAAGTCGCCGACATCGTCAACGTGATTCTCCTGGCGCGGGCCGACTCCTCAACCGGCGACCACCTATATCAAACCGACAAGGGTCATCCTTACGGCGGCGAGGTCTGGAATGAAGAGCGGATTAAACAGGAATTGAGGAACAGAAGCATTACACCGTTTAATAATGTCTATGACGTCTCGGTCAGCGCCGATTTTAACTCTGGGAAAACAAGCTCAATTAGTTTATCCGGCGACGGCCGATCGGAGTCATTTAGCGGCGACGAATTTAAAAACTGGTTTAACTTGAGGGCGCCAGCCAATATCCAG
>MGAT01000004.1:0-760 GCA_001789855.1 Candidatus Roizmanbacteria bacterium RIFCSPLOWO2_01_FULL_44_13
CTCAAAATTTTCCGACAAATCGATTGACTTTATTTTAAATTATGTCACCGACCGCCTGCCCAAAATAGTCAAGCCCTACGAAGAAGTAATCGCCCGGCCAATTATCAAAGAGATAAAAACGAGATTAAAATTCTTGGCCGACGTCGGGTTGTCTTATTTGACGATTTCGAGGACGGCAAAAACACTGTCCGGTGGAGAACTGCAGAGGATAAGATTGGCGTCCCAAATAGGAACCGGGCTGACCGGAGTCTTGTATGTTCTGGACGAACCGTCGATCGGCCTCCACCCGAAAGACGTCTCTTCGCTTATAAACAGTCTTCAAAACCTAAAAGACCTAGGCAATACTTTGATCGTCGTCGAACACGACCGCGAGACGATCGAGTCGGCCGATCACTTGATCGAGCTCGGTCCAAAAGCGGGCAAAGACGGAGGCAAGATAACTTTTTCCGGAACCCTTCCGGAAATAAAAAGAGATAAAAATTCTTTGACAGGACTTTTTCTGAAAGGTGAAAAAACCATCGAAATCGACAAAAAACCGCTGAGTAAAACATCCGGCAGTTTAAAAATAACCGGCGCTTCACAGTTTAATTTGAAAAATATCAACGTCAACTTCCCGTTGGGAAATTTGATCGCCGTCACCGGCGTTTCCGGAAGCGGCAAGTCAACCCTAGTGGTGGAGACTTTGTACCCGGCGCTGAAATACCAAATAGACGGATATTTTCAAGGCATGATGGGCGATTTTACCCGGTTCGAAGGACAC
>MGAT01000004.1:835-12223 GCA_001789855.1 Candidatus Roizmanbacteria bacterium RIFCSPLOWO2_01_FULL_44_13
GTCGGTTTCTTTGACGATATAAGAGGAATATTCGCCGAAACTCCGGACGCGCGGGAGCGCGGATTTGAAAAGGGTAGATTTTCTTTTAACGTAAAAGGCGGCCGGTGCGAAAAATGCCAGGGAGCCGGCGTGATTAGAATCGAGATGCAGTTTTTGAGCGACGTCTATGTCACCTGCGACGTTTGCGAAGGCCGCCGCTATAACAAAGAAACTCTTGAAGTAAAATACAAAGGAAAAAATATTTCGGAAATTTTGCACATGACGGTAACCGAAGCGACTTCTTTTTTCCAGAATCATTTTTCCGTTTTCAGCAAATTGAATTTTCTCGAGAGAACGGGGTTGGGTTATTTGGAACTGGGCCAGCCGGCTCCCACCCTATCAGGGGGTGAAGCGCAACGGATAAAATTGGCGACCGAGCTATCCCGCCGCGCCTCCGGCCGCACCCTTTATATACTGGACGAACCAACGACCGGCCTCCACTTCTGGGACATTCAGAAACTTTTGGCGACTTTGAGCGATTTGACAGACCGCGGCAACACCGTCATCGTCGTCGAGCACAACCTGGACGTGATTAAAAACTGCCAATATATCGTCGATCTAGGGCCGGACGGCGGAGACCTCGGAGGCAAGGTAGTTTATCAAGGAGAACTTGAGGGTATAATTAAAGAAAAAGAATCATATACAGGAGAGTATTTGAGAAAAATAAATAACAAATGATAAATAAATACCGAGGCCTTTTTTCTAAATTCCTCGTCGTCGTTTTACTCCTCCTCGCCGTGACATTCGGGGGCAAGGTTCATGCCGCTGACTTTGAAACTAATTATAACGTCGTCTACCGCTTATCGCAGATGGGAGACGGCTTGAATTCCTCAGTCAACTTTAATATCTCCATAAAAAATTTGAGGAGCGACGTTTACGTCGACCGGTTTTCGATTAGTTTTCCCAAGTCTTTTTCTATTTCTAACTTAAGGAGTTCTGACGACAACGGCGAGATTTCGCCGACGGTCGAGTCCAACGGTTCAAAAACAAAGATAGAGATGAAGTTTAACAATCCGAATATAGGCAAAGACTCGACTAATAATTTTTATTTGAACTTTGACCAAACCAATCTCTTCAATGTGAACGGCAATGTCTGGGAGGTGATTTTGCCGGTTATAGAAAACCGGGGCGACAGCCCGTATAAAGTAACAGTAGTTCTGCCGGAAGGAGACGGAACAAAGAAAATCTCCATCGCCAAGCCGGTACCGGATACGATCGCGGGACGAGAAATTGTTTGGAATAATCCAAAAACACGAACGATCTATGCCGTTTTCGGCAACAACCAGCTCTATGAACTAAATCTGACTTATAATTTAAAAAATACCGGATTGACACCGGTTTCAACCGAAATCGCCCTGCCGCCGGATTCGCTCTATCAAAAGATTTATGTCAACTCTCTATCCCAAAAACCAACGAAGGTATATCAGGACGAGGATGGAAATTTCCTCGCTGTTTATAATCTGCTACCTCGCGAGACGAAAGTAATTGCCGCCGATATTACCGTTGAACTTTTTTCCCAGGCCCGCGATGAGGTTATCCCGGCTATCCGAAATCTGTTCGAACTGCAGAAAAAATATCTACTTAATTCCCAGAAATTTTGGGAAATTAAAAGCCTGGACAAAATTCAAGCGCTTCAAACTCCCCGGGACATTTATTCTTATGTTACCTCGACACTCAATTATTCCTACGAGAGGGTGACGAAAGACAATGTCAGGCTCGGAGCTGAAAAAATATTGCAGACGCCCAACGTTGCCGTTTGTATGGAATTCACCGATTTATTTGTGGCGGCCGCTCGGGAAAAAGGGATTTATGCAAGGGAGATCGAAGGCTATGGGGCATCTTCCGACCCGCAACTTCGGCCGCTCTCCTTATCCTCCGACGTCCTCCACGCCTGGCCGGAATTTTATGACGAGGAGATAGACCTGTGGCGGCCGGTCGACCCGACCTGGGAGAACACTTCCGGGATAGACTATTTTGATTCTTTTGACTTGAACCATATCGTTTTTGCCATTCACGGAAAAAAATCCGACTACCCGCTCCCGGCGGGAATGTATAAGGTTGAGAATTCCAAGGACATCGAGGTAACGGCGGTTACCGATAGGCCGGAGGATAAGAAAGAAATTGCCCTTCAAAAAATGAGTTTATCGGACAAGATTTCCGATAAAAATGAATACGTTGGACGTTTTTTTGTAACTAATTCCGGTAGCAGCTACGCATGGGAAATTCCTGTAGAAATCATCGGGAGCTCGATTAATGTTGCCAACGGCAAAACCAATATTTTATCGCTCGCCCCGGGCGAGTCAAGAGAAATAACTTTTAAATACCGAGCCGGTGAATCCAAGAAAAATCAGCCGGCCGGAATAAAGATATATGTTGCCGGAGATAATCTATACGAAAGCAGATTGACAATTTTTCCTTACGTCCTCGATATAGGACTAAAAATCGTCGGGGGGTTAATATTAATAACTGGCGCGTTTTTGATTGTTAGGCGGGGGAGACTTAGATGATAACAAAAAAGCAATTGACTTCTTTGCCATCCACCTTCGGTGTCTATATTTTTAAAAAGAATAAAGAAACCTTATACGTCGGTAAGTCCATCAATATCAAGGTGAGGGTTGCCTCGCACCTCGAGAATGCGAAATTAGACAGGAAGGAATTTCTGATCGTTTCGGGTGCCAACAGACTGGAGATAAGGCAGACGGAAAATGAATTTGCCGCGCTCATTCTAGAGTCGGAGCTGATCAAAAAGTTTCACCCAAAATACAACGTCATCTGGCGCGACAACAAGAGCTATCTTTATATAAAAATAACAATCAAAGAAGAATTTCCAAAAGTCTTGTTCAGCAGAAAAGAGAAAGACGGAAAGTCTTTGTATTTTGGGCCTTTTTCCGGTTCGCGTCTAGTTTTGGACTTGATTGCCGATTTGAGAAAGATTGTTCCTTTTTGCACCCAAAAATCTTTGGGTCCGCGGGCTTGTTTTTATTCAAAGCTCGGCCTTTGCGACCCTTGCCCGGGATCGATTTCAAAAGTAAAAGATAAACAGCAATACACGAAACAGAAAAAAATTTATAGAAGAAATATCAAGAGGATTGTCAGGATTCTCAAAGGCAATGTACAAACGATTGTTTCCGGATTTTACAAAGAACTCCGGAAAATGACGAAAGAAGAACAGTACGAAGAAGCAATTAAAGTCCGCAATAAAATTTTCCGGTTGGAACGATTGATTCATTATCCTTTATGGAGTCCGGAGATGTCAGCGGCCGAGGTGGGCGATTACAAAACCTCTTTGGCCAAGATTCTCGGCCCTTATTTTCCCGCCTTGCGAGATATTAACAGAATCGAAACATATGATATAAGCAACCTAGGAGAAAAAAACCAAACCGCGTCGATGGTGGTGGCGGTCGCCGGCGTCATCGACAAGAGTCAATACAGGCGTTTTAGGATAAAAACAAAGAATATCAAGAGTGATTTTGAGCGATTAGAAGAGGTAATAAAAAGACGGTTTAGCCAGAAATGGCCCAAGCCGGAAATTTTAATAGTCGACGGCGGCGTTCCTCAAGTTTCGAAAGTAATCGAAACTTTGGCATCATTAAAGTTGTCAATTCCGGTTGTCGGCATCGCCAAAAACCCGGACAGGCTCGTTATTGGCGTGGCCGGTTTCCCAACCGTCAGGCCGCCCCTTCGTGCGCCCGGTTTTAACCTTATCAGAACCCTTCGGGACGAATCGCATCGGTTTGCCCGCAAATACCACCTGTTTTTAAGAGAGCGCGATTTTTTGATATAATTTATCTGCTGTTATGAAGAGAATAATTAGAATGCTGGTTTTTTCTGCTGTTGCCGTATACCTGACATCCCTTTGGGACAGAGGATTCGTCGTCAATTATGATTTGGGGGTCTATGTGAAAGCCTCGTTTCTGGTTGCCTTGATGTTTTATTTGGTCAGGCCTTTGAGTAAATTAGTTTTGCTGCCGTTAAATATTTTGACGCTAGGCGTCATTTCTACGGTCGTCTATTGCTTTTTATTCTTTTTTCTCACTCGTTACTTCGGGTTGATCAATATTAAAGAATGGACGTTTTCCGGCATCAACCTGTTGGGGTTTGCTATCGGACAGATAAAATTTTCCCAAACCGCCAACATCTTTGTGTCCGCAATTTCCGTTTCGACAATTATTAATTTTTTAGAACAACTGATATGAAAAATTTACTCCTAATTATTAACATAGTCCTTTCTATCATAATCGTGGTTTTTATTCTCATTCAAGGTAAGGGAGCCGGATTAGGAAGCGCCTGGGGAGGTGGGGGAGAAATGTTTACCACGCGCCGCGGAGTCGAAAAAGCCATCCTCTGGGCAACGACAATTACCATCGTGGTTTTTTTCATCGTCTCGCTGGTTAACCTTTTTGTTAAATGAACAATAAATTTTTCCGCTACTATTATTGGCTCGTTCTCGAGTTCTTTAAAAAACACAGCCGATTGATGGTCGTAAGCTTTTTTATCAGCTTTATCGCCATCATCGGATTTTTGTCGGTGTCGCCGTTTATAAGAACCGCTCTAACCCAGGAGGAAACGATCGGGTTGGTGGGTAATTATTCCGTGAATAACCCGCCCGAGGAAATCGTGAATAAAATCTCCAACGGCTTGGTAACGGTGACGGAAAAGGGTGAAATCATTCCTGTGATCGCCAATTCTTGGGAGGTCAAAGACGACGGGAGGACCTACCGGTTTCATTTGAAGGATAATCTGCTTTGGAGCAACGGAAAAAAATTTACAGCCTATGACATCAGCTACCAGTTCAAAGACGTCGAAGTCATTCCGATCGACGACAAGACGGTCGACTTTTCCTTGAAAAAGCCTCTGCCGATTTTCCCGACCTATTTGAATCGCCCGCTCATTAAATACCCGATGTTGGGAGTAGCCGGATTTTATAAAGCCGGCAAGATTAGAACCCAATTTGACTACCTGAAGGAAGTTACCCTCCTTCCGAATACAAAAAATCTGGAAACGGTTAGATACAAATTTTATACTAACGAATCTCAGCTGGTCGACGCCTACAAAAAAGGCGAAGTAAACGAGATAACGTTGACCAAAAAGTCGGTCGCCGACTTTTTTTTGACCTGGAAAAATTCCGAGGTCGTGAAAAGAGTCGATTACTCGAGACTCCTCACTCTTTTTTTTAATCTCGGTAATCCTATTTTGGCGACGGAAAACGTCAAAGACGCCATCGCCCTGGCTTTTAACTATCAAAAACTGGAAGAGTTCGGCGAACTTGCCCGCGGACCCGTTAATCCGCAATCTTGGGCGTATAACCCCAATTTGAAAAGTTCGATCTTCGACACGGTGAGCGCCCAAAAAATAATCGACAACGAGGTCGAGGCGACCGAGGCGGGAAAGCTTGATTTTGCCACCTCTTATGACTACTATGACGCCGCGTCTGAATTATCAGAAGACTTGAAAACGATCGGTCTAAATAATGAATTGATCTTTTCCAGTTTGGAGCAGGGGAGAACTTTTGATTTATTCTTGGCTTTTTGGAAAGTACCGATGGATCCGGACCAATATTATTTTTGGCACTCCACCCAAACATTAAGAGCAGGCGGTGGCAACATCGGCAACTACAAGAATGTCAGAATCGACCAACTCTTGGAACAGGGAAGAGATACCATAAATCTTGAAGAAAGGGAAAAAGCCTACTTTGATTTTCAAAAAAACATCCAGGACGACCCGCCGGCCATCTTCCTGTATTATCCTTACGTTTACACGATTAAAAGGAAGTAGTGTCGGGGAGAGGACTTGAACCTCCACTCCTTTTTAAAGGGAACTAGCCCCTCAAGCTAGCGCGTCTGCCAATTCCGCCACCCCGACTGGCAATAGCAATTATACCACTTAGCGGAATGAATTCACTGTATCGACAAATATTTCAATCCCTTTTTCCAGCACGGATTTTTCTATGGTTAGGGGAGGCATGATTTGGTGGTTATAGTCGTCACAGTAAGTGAGGTGTAATCCTTTTTTTCTTGCCTTTTCTATTACGGAAAGCGACAAAGATTTTTTATTTTCAATTTTTACAAACCGGACTCCTATTTCCATTCCCACTCCATCGACTCCTTCTACCAACGGGTGATTCTTTAATTCGGACTGCAGGACCGATAAAAGATGCTGTCCGTCTTTTTTGGCTTTTTCCCAGACCTTGTCTCTTTTATGAATCTCCAGGGTTTTTAAGGCCGCGGCGCAGGCAACTGGAGTCCAGCCAAAAGTTGAAGTCAAATTCGATTTTGATAAAGTTTTATCGGCAATTTCGGTTGTTGTTACCATGGCACCGATGGCGGCTGCCCCGTTTACCATTCCCTTGGCAAAGGTAACCATATCGGGAACGACATTTTCAATTTCCAATCCAAACAGTTTGCCGCACCGGGAGAAACCGGTTCCAACCTCGTCGAGTATTAATAGAGCGCCGTGCTTTTTTGTCAACCTTCTTATTTCGATCAAAAATCCGGATGGGGCAACACGCGTTGACCCCCAGCCGGTAATTATTCCTGCCTCACAAATCACCGCGGCGACGTCTTGGTTGGAGAGGGCTTTTTCGAGCTGGACGCTAAATAGGGTAAGGTCGCCTGGAAAGTCCATTTGGACAAATCCCGGTACGAACGGCCCGACCGCCTTGGAAACGGCGTAATTTGGAGAATATCCAATCGCCAAGGTTGAGAGGGATTGACCGTGATAAGCGTCTTTAAAGCCAATGATTTTGTGTTTTCCCGTGCAGGCCCGGGCTGTTTTTATTGCTTCCTCGTTGGCTTCGGTTCCACCGGTCGCCCGCCCGACGGCCCGGAGCGAAGAGGGTAGGGAATTAGTCAAGGCTTCGGCGTATCTTTCTTGGATAGGGTCGGCTGTCCACATCGGCGCGTAAACATTTTTTTTCACCTGGATCGAAATCGCTTCGGCTATTTCCGGATGGTTCCAGCCCAGATTGATTACGTTCCACCCGCTGGTGAAATCTATGAGTTTATGGCCGTCGTCGTCCCAGACAAAACTTCCTTGGGCCCTCGTAAATTTAAATTTGTAATCGGAGAAGGTATTATAAATGATCCGGTTCTTTATCATGTTTTATTGATAAATTATATCAAAATCCTATACAATGAATTTATGACTTTGACGGAATTGTCGTACTATGTCAGGCGGGCTTTGCCCTATGTCCTTCTTGCCGGCCTGATTTTTTTGATAATTTTTTATTCGATTAAATTATATTTTGTTTATCTAGAGGCCAACAGACCCCCTATTACCTATATCAATCAAATGTTCGGCCCGTTGCCCGCGCTTGATCTGTCTCAAGCGACTTCATCGGCCGGCTACAAATTTACCCTGGATACGATAGAAGGTGTGCCGGTGACGGCAACCGGCAGCGCCGCGGTTTATTTTCTGCCCGAGGTCCCCACCCGATTCGGCTACCGGGAGAAGATCTATCTCATGGCAAAAACCTTCGGCTTTGACACAACGACCATCAGCCACGAGCTTTCCGACAAAGAAGCTTCATTCTCTGACGACGCGGCGGAGCTGACGGTCGACATCGGCAACTTTAACTTCCGCTACGTCAACAATATTGAAATCAATTCCCTGGTCACCGGCTCGATAAATTTATCCAAAACAGAGATTCTCAATAAGGCGACCGATTTCTTGCGTTCTACCGGGCGTTATCCGGACGAGTTAGCTCGGGGCACCACGAATGTTATTTATTTGAAGTACGACCCGCGGATTCGTGATTTTGTGAATGTCGAACGCGTCTACGAAGCCTCGGCGGTCGGAATCGACTTTTACCGGCCAACCATTAATGATTTGCCCATTACCACGCCCCGTTTTTTTAACAGTCAAAATTTTGTCGTCATGGATCTGAAAGACGGGGAACCAAGAATAATCCGAGCCCAGATGAATTTCTTTGAAAAGTCAGAAGAACAGTTCGGCGTCTATCCTTTAAAATCGGGGCAGGAGGCTTGGCAGGAGTTGACGGATGACAAGGGTTTGATTGTCGCCGGAACGAGGGGTCAAAAAAACATCACTATTAAAAAAATGTTTATTGCCTACCTTGACCCCTCAATTTATCAGCCGTATCTTCAGCCGGTTTACGTTTTTTTGGGAGAGAGCGATTTCGTCGCTTATGTTCCGGCGGTAAAATAAGCAATATTTTCTTCGATCCAGTTGACGACGTTTCTCGTGTCCTGGAACCGGTCGAGGCTTTTTAAAATAACGATGACAAACTCGTGGCCGTTTTTTTTATAGAGCGAGACTAAATTTTCTCCCGCCTCTTCGGTGTAACCGGTTTTCAAGCCGCCGATGCCGGCGATTTCACCCAACAGTTGGTTGACATTAGAAAGCTGATGAAAATATTTAAAATCGACGTCTGAAATAGTTATCTCTTTGGTGGAAACGATCTTTGCCAAATAATGATTTTTCAAAATCTCTCTCGCCGCAAGAGTTAAATCAAACGGAGTGGTGTGTTGAACGCCGTTGTCGAGTCCGGCTGGATTCTCAAATCGGCTGTCGACCATTTTTAGGTCCCTGGCTTTTTTATTCATCAAGTCGATGAATTTGTCGTAACCGTAATTTTCCGCGAGAACATAGGCGGCGTCGTTTCCCGAGTGAACCAAAATTCCGTAGAGGAGGTTTTCTACGGTGATTTGTTCCCCGGTTTGGAGCCCCATGGTTTGACCTTCATCGAGGACTCTTTTAACGGCAATTACTTGATCCGGTTTGTAGAGGTCGTAGGCGACAAGGGCTGTGATAATCTTGGTCGTTGACGCCGGAAGAAATTTGACATTTTTATTTCTTTCCAAAATTGGGCTAAAGGAAGCCAGGTCGACGACGTAGGCTCCCTCGGCCGTGGTCGCCGGAAAATAAAAGGGATTTTTTAAATAAGGAACAGGGTTAACTTTGAGGTTGAGCTGTTGCTCTCTTTTTTCGAAGACCTTTCGGTTGAAGGCAAAGATGCGGAAGTAATAAGAGTCGCCCGGATAAAAAAGAAAAAAAAGGGTAAAAAATGTGAAAAGAAGGTAAAACCTGCGCTGCATATTATCTTAACTTTATTCCTAATTCTCTCAGCTGTTCATCGGCGGCCGGGCTGGGCGCTTCCATTACGGAAATCTTGCCGCCGGACGAAGCGGGGAAAGCGATCACTTCCCGGACCGACGGCTCCCCGAGAACCGCCATCAAGAAACGATCGATTCCAGGGGCAATGCCGCCGTGCGGCGGGACGCCATAACTAAAGGCTTCGAGCATGTGGCCGAACTGTTTTTTTTGCTCTTCGGTGAAGCCGATCAACTCAAAAACTTTTTTTTGAACTTCGGGCTGATGAATTCTAATAGAGCCGCCACCGACTTCATAGCCGTTTAAGACCAAATCGTGCTGCAGGCCGCGGATTTTCAACGGGTCAGACTCTAGAAGGGGAATGTCCTGCGGGTTTGGGGCGGTAAACATATGGTGGGAAGGGGCAAACTTTGCCGACCCGGATCCATAAAAAAAATCTTCCTTTGACTGTTCGACAAAAAGTGGGAAGTCGATCGTCCAGGAAAAAGCCAATTCATCCTTGTCGTTTTTGTTTTTTCTCAAATCCGGTTTATCCGAACCATATTTTGCTTTGACTTCTTTATGGCTTAGGCGCGGCCAGGGAGTTTTTGTGATATGTTTTTCCGGAAACAGTTCTTTGACAAGTTTGGTAAAAAGATCTTCTATTAGAGTCAAGATGTCGTTTTGGTCGACGAAAGACATTTCAAGATCGAGCTGGGTAAACTCGCCGTAGGCGCGGTCGCGCCTTGGATCCTCGTCCCTGAAACAGCGGGCGATCTGGAAATACCTTTCGATCCCGGCCACCATGAGAAGCTGTTTATACTGTTGGGGCGACTGGGGCAGGGCATAAAAGTTACCCTTTTGCAGGCGGGAGGGAACAAGAAAATCCCGGGCGCCTTCCGGCGTCGTCTTTGTCAAAATCGGCGTTTCAATTTCAAGGAAGTCTCTCTTGGTCAGATAGTTTCTTATAAAAGTAACCGTTCTGGATTTTAGCTCAAGATTTCTAAACATTCGGGGGCGGCGCAGGTCGAGATAGCGAAATTTCAGCCTCGCCTCCTCGTCAACGTCGTAGCCGTCACCGGCGACAGGAATCGGGAGAGGGGAAGCTTTGGAAATTATTTTAATTTCCTTCGCCTCGACCTCGATGGCGCCGGTTTTTATTTTCGTATTGACTAGTTTTTCCGGGCGTTTTTTTACCTCGCCCTTTATCCAGACGACGTCTTCAGCCGACAACTCCTTGAAATTTTCTCCACCGACCACCTGAACTATTCCAGTGCGGTCGCGTAAATCAATAAAAACAATTTTCTTGTGGTCACGAATCGATGCGACCCAACCGAAAAGCTCGACTTCTTCCCCGACTTTGTCAGTAATTTGCTCGGTAAAAAGGGTCTTCATAATCTATAATATAGAGCAATTACGAAGAATTTGCATTGCCAATAGAAATCAACCGATCTTATGGAGAAAAAAATTTGATTACTCCTTTTAGCCTTTCTCTCCCGTTCCATTGGTCAATTTCCAAACTATAAACAACTTTTATTTTTTGTCCGCGCGATAGTTCCTTAATTTTTTCTCCTTGATTAAAAGCAATCAATTCAAGGCTATCAATGAATATTTTTAAATGATTATTGGTTTTACCGAATGACTTTGCCTCCATAAGCTTTCCTTGGCTTAAAAATGTCGGCCGGGGATTGCCAACGCCAAAAGGCTCTAGCTTCTCGAGCGCCCTGACCAGTTCAAGATTGATTTTTGACACGGGAATCTTTATATCAGCGGCAATAACTTTTTCCAAATCTTTGTCCTTGATTATTTTATCGGCTCGTTTCTCCACCGCGGTGATAAATTTAGAGAGTTTTTGTTTTTCTATGGTAAACCCGGCTGCTTGCTTGTGGCCGCCGACATCGACCAAATATTCCCTCAAGGATTTCAAAAAGTCGGTGATGTGGAATGTTGGGATCGACCGAGCCGAGCCTTTTAAAACCGCCTGCCTGCTGGCAGGCAGGTCGGCCTTTGTCATGACAATGGTCGGGCGATAAAATTCCTCGGCAATTTTTGAGGCGATTAAACCAATGATGCCTTCATGCCATTTTTCCGATACGAGAACAATAATTTTATTTTTTTTGACAAATTGCTTGGCTTCTTCAACCGATTTTTCAACCAGATTTTGCCGGTCTATATTCATCCGCCCAATTTGCTGGGCGAGATCACGAGCTCTTTTTTCGGATATAGTGCACAAGAGTCGCAAGGCGTCGGTGGCGTCGCTCAACCTTCCGACTGCGTTGATTCTCGGGGCGATTATAA
>MGAT01000005.1:83-1380 GCA_001789855.1 Candidatus Roizmanbacteria bacterium RIFCSPLOWO2_01_FULL_44_13
TAAGACCCACCTCTATAACATGGTGGGTTTTTTTTAGTTTTTTCAAGGCGGGCGGAGTTATTCTTCTGTCTTTTTCCATAGATTATTTTTTAGCATCGAGCAAGTCCTGAAAAATTTGCAGTGACTCGTTTCTCGTTTCGCCCAAGCCGTTTTGATAATACTTCTCCGGCATGTCGGGAGGAATCGGGTCGACCGCGCCTTCTCCCAATTTGGCAAAAGATACTTGAATCGAATTTCCCCCGTCGCGGCTCGACGGCGTCCAACCATTACAGACAAAGCCCAGGTTTTTCAACGTTTTTACAACTCCGGTGATTCTTTCCGCGTTGACGCCGTTTCCCAGAGTGGCGTCAACATAAACTTCGATAAACGGCGCCCGGCCTTTTCCGGTTTCGTTTAAAGCTTCAGACAAAGATACGGTTTGGATTCTATTTTTTGCTTTATCCCTGAATTCTTCCGAAGTATCGACGACGTCGATTTTAGCGAAAATCACCGAAGCCCCTTCGCTATTCCTGTCGTAACTCAAAGCTACTTCAATGTTGTCAGGGTCGATCGGTTTAACATGAATCATAGAACCATTGTGGTCTATTATTGGCGCCATCCCAAAGGAATTACGGATCAATTTATGGACTCTTTCCGCGTCTCGGCCGTCGGGAATATAGAGAGTTTTGCTCACAAGATCCCGGGCATAACTTTGTGGGAATGTCGGTCTGAATACAAACGCCATAGGTTCGCTTCTGCCCAAAATATAGCGCCAACCGACAGAGGCGATGCCGAATTCAAGCCTTTCCCCATATTCTCTTCCTCCAAAAAAGACGCCTTGCACGCCTTTGCCTCCTTGATAGTGATTATTCCAGGCGGTCGCCAAACGAATATCAGAATATATAAACGCCGCCGACTTACCCTTAATCTCCGGGTCGGCAATAAATCGGGGGTCGGTCAAAAGATGATAAAGTCTTAATTTTGATACCCCCCTCAAATTGATACCGCGTTCTTCAAATTCTTTAACTTCACTGGCCTTCGTACCAGTCCTACCCAATTCAACCGCATATCCCTCTTCACCCAAAATGTCGGCGCGCCTCACATTCCCAAAGACCGCGACAATTTTTCCCTCATGATTTTCCACGGTATAAATATCAAATTTTCCGGTGGTGACGTCATCGATAATAGCCTGGGGATTTTTTTGTTTTAAGGGATAGTTGGTCCCGCCGTTTCCGTCAGGATAAGTATTATGAAGAACGTCGGCATAGTCATTGGCGGTCAGGGCCAATAGGGCGTGGTCTGCCGCAAAGATCAAGGG
>MGAT01000005.1:1404-1515 GCA_001789855.1 Candidatus Roizmanbacteria bacterium RIFCSPLOWO2_01_FULL_44_13
CTGCCTGAGTTTGTAGTTCGTTTCAACGATGTCGGGCAACATACTGACAATGGTGGGGAAGTTCTCTCGAAAAATTCTTTCTTGGAGCTCGGCGTTTCTCCCCGAAAATAG
>MGAT01000005.1:1671-1879 GCA_001789855.1 Candidatus Roizmanbacteria bacterium RIFCSPLOWO2_01_FULL_44_13
TAATAATTCTATGCCTCCGCCCTAAACGGGTTAATAAGGAGGACAAAAATCATTGATAAAGATTTATCGGTCATGTTATTAAGTTAATATTGTAACAGAAATTTTTACCAAGGCAACATCATTTTTTAATTTCGAACCCTTCGAGCATTTCTTTGGGTTCGATCCAAATTATCTCGACGCCGTCGATATGCGCCACCGGCGGGCCTTT
>MGAT01000005.1:1939-3093 GCA_001789855.1 Candidatus Roizmanbacteria bacterium RIFCSPLOWO2_01_FULL_44_13
GAAGCCATCCTCGTGATTTCTTACCCAGCCCGCAACGCCGATAATTTTCGCCTGGATTTTCGCCCAAGCCCGAAATCCGACTCCGATAACGTCTCCCTTAATATATAAATGGGCCTGCTTTAACATAAAATCATTTTACAATATTGGGGTCGAGCTCCAGAGCCCGTTTAAAATAATTATTCGCAGTTTTTTCGTCCCCCTTTTCTTTATAAAGTAGATACAAGTTGTATAAAACGTCGCGCGATTTTGAATTTCTCTCGAGGGCCAATCGAAGGCTCCTAATTTTGGAATTTTGTTGTAGCTCCGGCCTAAAGACATCATCCTCGATCGCTCCGCCATAGATCGATTTATATTTTTGTAATTCTTGCTCGAATATGGAAAGAGTTCTTATTTTTTGGAGATAAAGAACAGCCGAATTTTTATTTTCTGCGACTATTTGGGAATAAAGGGGCGAAATCAACTGCGAAGAAATCAAATTAGACAGCAAGAAAATAAACAACAAACAAAACAATAAAATCTTCAAATTTTTAATATTTTGTCCGTGTTTCATAGCCGCTTTTATTATATACTTTTTATTATTCCCCAAAATATGGATCCATTATCATTCCAAATTTTTACCGATCGGTTGATCACGGTCGGTTTGGCGATTTTGGCAGCTGCCCTCGCCGCCGGTTTGACATTGGTTTTGATTTATTTGGTCATCATCTATTTCCGTCTGAAAAAAAGGGAGGAACTGTCTCTTGAAATGTTGACGGTTGAAGTGAGGATTTCCAAGGAAAACGAGATAAAAATCGACGCCGCCGAGCAGATGTTCGCTTCTTTCGCATCGCTCAAAAAAAGTGGCGTGTGGTCTTTTTTGGACGTCGACGACGCCATTGCCTTTGAGATCGTCGGGAAGCCCTCGGATATTAGGTTTTATGTTTCGGCCCCCGCCCACATCATTGACCTCGTTGAGAAAACCATTTGCGGCTATTATCCCTCCTGCGACATCCGCCGCGTTGACGAACCCAATATTTTTACCGAGGACGGCAAGGTCGCCTTCGGCGGAGTCCATATAAAGGAATCTTCCTATTTGCCAATCAAGCTTTATAAAGACCTGGGAACGGATACCTTGTCAGCGGTTACCTCGGCTTTATCTAAAATGGGCGACGGCG
>MGAT01000005.1:3109-3297 GCA_001789855.1 Candidatus Roizmanbacteria bacterium RIFCSPLOWO2_01_FULL_44_13
AAGTCCTACGTTTCCTCAACCAAAAAAAACGAGGCCAATCCGGAAAAGGCCACCTTCAAAACCGACCCGAAAGTTTTAGAGAGGATCGACGACAAATGCAGCAAGCCGGGTTTTGAAACGACGATCCGTTTTGTCGTTTCGTCAAAAACAAACGAAATGGCAAACACCCATTTAAAAAATATCAAAAC
>MGAT01000005.1:3313-4963 GCA_001789855.1 Candidatus Roizmanbacteria bacterium RIFCSPLOWO2_01_FULL_44_13
AATTCAGACCTTAATTCCTTGGCCGGGACAAAAAATCTTTTTAAGGGCGGATTCATGATCGACTTCATTTATAAATTCTTTCCGGTCGTGGATTTACCGTATTTTAAGTCGACATCCATTTTATCGTCTGACGAGTTGGCGACGATTTTCCACTTTCCCAATAAAACCGTTGAAACGCCCCACATCCAATGGCTGAAAGCCAAAACCGCACCGGTTCCGTCAGAGGTGCCGACCAAGTCAGGAACCTTTATTGGCCAAGGTTATTACCGAGGGGTGAAAAGATCAGTGAGGATTGATAACGAGGATCGGCGTCGCCACGTTTATATTATCGGGAAAACCGGCGTCGGAAAATCGATTCTACTCCAGGATATGGCTATACAGGACATAAAAGCCGGACACGGCGTCTGCGTCATCGACCCCCACGGAGACTTGATTGACAACATCGTCAAATATATTCCGGCGTCTCGGGCCGAAGACGTGATCTATTTCGACCCGTCGGACACCGAGCGGCCGATGGGGTTGAACCTCCTTGAAGCCAGAAATGAAGATCAAAAACATTTTATCTCGACCTCGATTATTAACCTGATGTACAAGCTTTATGATCCGCAAAGGACCGGAATCATCGGCCCGCGCTTTGAACACGCGGTTCGAAATGCCATGCTGACGGTGATGTCTGATACCGGCTCGACATTCGTCGAGGTCGTCCGCGTTTTGACCGACCCGAAATACGTCCAAGAACTTCTCCCTAAAGTTCAGGATCCGATTGTCAGGCGCTACTGGACCGATCAGATTGCCCAGACGTCAGACTTCCACAAGTCTGAAGTTTTGGATTACATCGTTTCCAAATTCGGCCGCTTTGTCACCAATAAAACCATGAGGAATATTATCGGCCAGTCCGAGTCTGCTTTTGACTTCAGACAAGTGATGGACGAGGGGAAAATTCTTCTTATCAACCTTTCCAAGGGAAAGCTGGGAGAAGAAAACTCTTCTTTCCTGGGCTTGGTTCTGATCCCGAAAATCCTGGTCGCGGCGATGAGTCGGCAAGAAACGCCCGAAGACAAACGACGTGATTTTTATCTTTATGTTGACGAGTTTCAGAATTTTGCTACCCCGGATTTTGCGACAATTTTGTCGGAGGCAAGAAAATATCACCTGAATTTAACGGTGGCGAACCAGTTTATCGGTCAGATGGAAGAAGAAGTAAAAAACGCCGTCTTCGGCAACGTCGGCTCTTTAATTTCTTTCCGCGTCGGCGTCACCGATGCCTCCTACTTGCAGCGGGAATACCAACCGGTTTTTGGCGAGTCCGACCTGATCAATATCGAACGGTTCCACGCCTACATGAAGACGATCGTGGACAACGAACCGGTGCCGCCCTTCTCGGTAAACATGACCAAAGATATGAAAAAATTCAAAGAAGGGGCGAACGAAAAAGTTGCCTCAGCCATTATCCAACTTTCCCGTCTAAAATTCGGTCGCCCGAGAGAATTGGTCGAGGCGGAGGTGTCTCAAAGGGCGCGGTTGTAAAATATTTATGCTGACACATTTTGAAACCGTCCTTGCGGAAAAAAAACTACTCGCAGGAAACAATATTTACTTATTTAATTTTAAATTAATCAGTCCTTCAGAAATTGATTTTCTCGCCGGACA
>MGAT01000005.1:4992-5125 GCA_001789855.1 Candidatus Roizmanbacteria bacterium RIFCSPLOWO2_01_FULL_44_13
AGGGATTTGTTTCGCGCATGTATTCGATCGCTTCGCAACCGCCCCTCAAAGAAAACTTTGAGCTGATTGTAGAAATTATTCCTCACGGCTTGGCCTCGACACTGCTCGATAACCTAAACGTCGGTCAGGGAGC
>MGAT01000006.1:0-3027 GCA_001789855.1 Candidatus Roizmanbacteria bacterium RIFCSPLOWO2_01_FULL_44_13
AAACGAGTTTAGGATGACAGAAGAAAAGATTTTTGTCAATGGACTATATGCTACAAAGATAAAATTTAGAGCCTACTGGGTGTATGTGTGGAGATAGAGAGTGTTGATATTAGAATCTTTATGAACTAATTTTGTATAAGAGAGGGTACAGCCCACATTATAACTTCCTCGATATAAGGTTCCATCGGCAACGGAATAGACATTATAGGAAGATCCAAATACGTCTATACCATTATGGAAGCGATAAATATTTCCAACCCAAGTATTGCGAACGGCCCAAGTTTCACCGTATCCTTGATTAAATTCAATCCTAGGTGAGATCGGCCAATCCCAACTACCCGAAGGATTCCAAGGGTCGCCGCCAGTGTAATCGATATGATCGACGTCTTTTAAATAATTAAAGGGATTTTGAACCGAACTTCCCTCCTGAATTATAAAATGAAGGTGGGTTCCCGAAGAGTTACACGATGCTCCTGAAATCATGCTTGCAATTACGTCACCCTTTTTTACTTCACGTAGTTGAGTTTCGGTTCCGGCGCCGGCAATGATACCTTGAATGGCAACGAGCTCGGCGCGTGCCTTGGATAGTAAACCTTGATATATTTGCTCGTTATTTTGAGTTTCGGTTAACAACCTTTGTTGAGCTATTTTTTGGTTATCCAAATCGGCTTTTTGGTTACCCAATTGAACGATCAAATTATCAAGTTCCTGTTTTTTTTCTTCGCGCAGAGTCTTTTGTTCCTCAAAATTGGATTTCGTTTCCTGAACTTGAATTAAGAGCCTTTGGTTATTGTCTCTCGTGGTTTTTACGTATTTTATTTTCGCCAAAAGATCGTCGGCATTTTCACTGTCGAAGAGCATACTGAAAAGAGAAACCTCTCTCTGTTTATAACCTTGAACGATTTTATTTAATAACAATTTTGAAATGTAGTCTAAGGACTGGTCTAGCCCTTCAATTCGAGTCCCTAATACGTCAATTTCTTTTTCAGTGGAAATAATTTTTTGTTCAGTTTGTTGTATTTGAACGGAAGTCAAATAGACCTGATTAGTTAAATATAATATTTGTTGAGATAGAGAATTAATTTGTGGCCGTAGGGGCTTAACGCATTGATTATCGAACTCATCTATTTGTTGCTGAGTTTTAAGTTGGGCGTTAGTACTACATTCAATTCCATACACGCTAATTAAATTGACGGCAAGAAAAATAGCCAGCAATATAAATATATTTTTAAGAGCTTTTTTCATAGCAATTACTTTAATTATACTTTCAAGTATTTATTGGTGGCAAGGTAGGAGGAGATGATGGCGATTCCCGACCCGAAGGCGAGGGACAACAAATAGGTAGCGGCAAAAAAGATCGGGTTTAACGGCCAGACGGCAAAGTCGAAGAAGATCATATTGACAGAAAGACTTGGTATTCCGCGAAGATACGAAGTGAGGAAAGGATTGGCATATAGAATTACCGCCATTATAATTAAGAACGAAACGGTCGAAGCGGCTGCCCCCATCAAGAGTCCCTCAATGATATAAGGTCGCCTGATGTAAGAATTGGTGGCGCCGATCAGACGCAATAGCTCTATTTCTTCTTTTTTCAAGGCGATCTTGAATAGCGTTGTCGTGGTCAAGACGACGACCGACATGCCGAAAAGATAGAGGAAAAAGATCAAACTGCCTTGGCGGACAATTCCGGTCAAAGTGAGAAGGCGATCGAGGATATCTTTTTGGAACTGGACTTCGTCGATTCCTCCCTGGCGCCCCAGGAACTCGGCGATTTCGGGAAGGAAGGTTGGCTTGGTTGCGTATATTTCAAGGGATGAAGGGAGAATGTCCGATGTCACCATTTCCAAAAGAAGGGGGTTGTCTTTGTTCATCTCCCGGTAGATTTTGAAGGCCTCGCTTTGGGAAATATATCTGATGGAAAGAACTTTGCCGGATTGGTTCAACTCGTCTCGCACTTTGAAAATGTCAGCCTCGGGAGTCGTCGTTTGGAAATAGGCGGTCACTTGCGGTCTGGTTTCCAAATAAGACAAGGTTCCGTGGAGGAAGCTGACAGAAATAAAAAGAATGATCGACAAAAACAGGGTGAAAAACAAAACCAAAAAAGCGCTCAACGTCTGGTACGGTGCCCGCCTCAAAGAGGCAATAATTTCATTCATAATTCGTATCCTCCCTTTCGCTGGTCTTTGACAAGCTTTCCGTCTTTTAGAACCAAGACTCTTTTTTTAAAGCTGTTGACGATGTCGGTGTTGTGGGTGGCGATAATGATAGTTTTAACGCCTTCCAGTTTTTTGAAAATTCTCATAACTTCCCAGGAAGTTTTCGGGTCGAGATTCCCGGTCGGCTCGTCGGCAAGAAGAATTTTTCTGTTGCCGATAATAGCCCGGGCAATCGCCACCCGCTGCAATTCTCCGGCCGACAACTGGACCGGAAAAACTTTTTCTTTTTCCTCGAGTCCTACCATTTTCAAAACCTCTCGTACTTTCGTTTTTATTTCGCCCCCGGAGGCGCCAACCACCTTTAGCCCCACGGCGACATTCTCGAAAATATTTTTGTCTTGGAGGATTTTAAAATCCTGAAATACAATGCCGACATTCCTCCTCAACTCAATTGTTTTGTTAAAATCTTTGGCGGTGACGTCAAAATCGTCAATCAAGACCGAGCCGCTCGTCGGCGTCATTTCTTTCAAAATTAACTTAAGGATGGTTGTTTTTCCGGCGCCGGAAGGGCCCACCAAAAAAACAAACTCGTTGTCGTCTATTTCAAAAGAAACATCTTGCAATGCAATATTTCCTAAGGGGAATTTTTTGGTGACCTTGTCAAATTTTATCATTTTAAGACTTCGACCAATCCGACGTCCATGAGCCAGCCGGCTTTTTCACCGCTGAAGGTCTGTCCCCAGACCTTGACTTTTTTCCCCACGTATAAAGAGAGGTCAACCGTGGTTGAAGTCAGGTAGACATTTTGTGATTCGCCGCCCGGACGGACCAAATGAAAATTTCCTTCGCCGTCAATTCCACCCTCTTTTAA
>MGAT01000006.1:3043-19437 GCA_001789855.1 Candidatus Roizmanbacteria bacterium RIFCSPLOWO2_01_FULL_44_13
CCGCTTTCACTTTTGGAAACCGAAGATTTTGTTATCAAGCTGGGCAAAAAGCCGATGGCCACGCCGACGATGACGGCCGCGGTGACGAAAATAAACAATTTCTTCATGGGCATTTGGGCCGGACCGACATTGTCAGATCCCAATTTATGAATCGGTGAACCCGATGAGCTTAAGTTTTCCATATAAATGAAGAATAGCAATTTATTTAGTTTGTTTCAAGTAGGCTTCGATAAATCCGTCGATTTCTCCGTCTAAAACTTTGTCGGTATTGGTTTCTTCGTAATTGGTCCGCAGGTCCTTGACCAGTTTGTAGGGGTGGAGGACGTAGCTCCTGATCTGCCTTCCCCATGAGGCAATCTGTCCGGTCTTGAATCCCGAAATCGTTTTTTGGCGTTTTTCTTCTTCGATCTGCCAGAGCTTGGCGCGAAGGATCTTTAAGGCCGATTCCCGATTCGCCCCTTGGTAGCGCTCGGTCTGGCAGGAAACCGTAATGCCGGTCGGCTTATGAATCAGCCTGACCGCGGTCGCCACTTTGTTGACATTTTGACCCCCGTGCCCACCCGACCTATAAAACTGCCATTCCAGATCCTCTTCTTTAAGGGCGATTTCTTTGTCTTCGATGATTGGCAAGACTTCAACGGCGGCAAAGGAAGTCTGTCTCAATTTGTCGGCATTGAAAGGCGACTGGCGCACCAGTCTGTGGACGCCGGCCTCGCATTTCAAATAGCCGTAAGCGAATAAGCCGGTGACGTTAAGAGTAGAAGACTTGATGCCGGCTTCCTCGCCGGCGACCCGATCTACCTCCTCAAACGACCAGCCTTTTCTCTCAAAGAATCTCGTATACATCCTAAAAAGCATCTCGGACCAGTCCATCGCCTCGGTTCCTCCTTGGCCGGCCTGGATGGAAAAGATCGCTCCGCCGCGGTCGTACTGACCTGATAAAAAAAGAAGAATCTCGTATTTCTTAATCAATTTTTCCGCTTCATCGACTTGTCCTTCCTCGAACAGCAACTGCATCATCTCGATTTCCTCGACCTCTTTTTTTAGGTCGTTGATTTTTTTCATAATGGTCGAGGCTTGTTTTGGATCGGACCAGAAGCCCGGCGCAGTTGATTGTTTTTCCAATTCAGAAACTTCTTTTTTTTTGGAGTCGAGATTGGCTTTTTTTATGATGCTTTTAACTCTTTCTTCCATGGAGTGTATTATAACATCACTTGAAGTCGGCGCCGATTATCAGGACGACGTCGGCTGTCTCATCTTCGGCAAGAGTGGTTTGGGTCGGCGAGGTGATATAATCTTTCAGATCAGCCGCAACCATCGAATAGGCTTGCGATTTGGATTTTTTTACCTGGAGCTCGGTTTTTTCGTAGTCAAAATTGTCGGCATTCCCGGTGATTATATCGAGGTATCCCTTGTCGGTGAGAATTTCCTTGACGTCGGTCGCTTTTCCGGCGACACCGCCGCCGTTTAAGACTTGGATCTTGAGGTCTTCTTTGGCAAAGCTCGGCGTCGGAGTGGGAGTAGCAGAAGGACGCGGCGTCGGGGTGGCAGTTTTTACGGTCAGGACTTCGCCGAGGTTGGGCAGTTTGATTTTAGAGAAGGCCAAGAACAGCAAGAACGAAAGGGCGAATGATGCGACAAAAAGGAGGAGTTCGCGTTTGGGTAAGCCAAACTTTGGAAGAGTAAGCGCGGGTCGGCTGCTTTTTTTTGTCGGAACTCCGCCCCTGAAAAACGAGAACTCCCTGTTTTCGGACCCGAAAATAAAGGCTCCGAAACAAACGTCAAAGGTTAATATTGGAAAGGTTTTCTTGCTCTCGACAACCAGCAATTTCAGGTATTCGTCGTAGAAGGTGGGGACGATCCTTTTTAAGGGGTTGGTCCAGACCGAGACTGCTTTGGTGAAAGTATCCTGCCTGACTTTGTCGGACGGTTCGCCGGACAAAATCAACCGATTCAGTTTAATATTTTTTTCCGCCAATTCGTCGACCTTGGCTTTAATGAGAGTTTCAATTTTTTCTTCCCCCGTCTTTACCAATTCAATTTTCTTGTCTTCTAAGAGTCCGTAGGAATCAAAGAGGTATCCGGACATTGTGCCGTCCTCTAGAGTCAAATAGAGAATGTTTTCCTTTTTTTCGGCTCGCAATGTTTTTTCAAAGAGTTTAAAGTAGGCGAGCGTTTCCGGAACGACGGAATGAACTTTAAGATCGATTAACGATAAGGCTTGCCGGAAGGCGTCTAAAGTTTCGCGGTTGATGCCGAAAAAGTTGATCACTTTTTCACCAGTGGTTTCCCTGACAAATGACGCGGTATAACAATCGTCGGGGGAAACCGGGAATGCCGCCCGCGCCTTGTCAAAAACGAACGAAGTCATGGCGGTCGGCGCAACGTCAACAGGAACCAAAGTGCGCAAAAAATAGAAAGACTCCTGCGGCAATATCAAGGAAACGTCGCGGTCGGCGACGGCTTTTTCGCCACCCGAGGTAAAGGCTTCCTTTATCGCCGAGGCCAATAGGTCGACGTTGGCAACCGAGCCGTTGACGACGAGGTCGGCCTCGTATGTTTTTTCAAAAAAAGAAGTTTCCTGCTGACCGAGAAGAGTTTTCTTCAGATAAATTAACTTGATGACGTTTTTGTTCAAATACAAGTAGACCATACTTTAAATATAAAATAACAGGCTTCAAATGTAAAGCAGTATCAAGAGTTATCAAAAGCTCGAGTCACTATTCCGTACACAAACACTCGATACCGTATTTTTCGGAAACCGCTGCGCTTGCAAACGAACGTTCCCTCAAAATAGGTATCTGCGGGTTTAAAAGCGCAGAATATGGATTCGAGAAGATGTATTCGAGCTTTTTTTGTCACGTTATGCATTATTTTAATATTTAGCTTGGGGCGTGATAAAATAGAGGCGTCATGGACAACCCGGTTGAAGAGATTAAGAAAAAGATCGATGCCGTCGAATTTATCGGCTCTTTCATCGCTCTTAAGAAAGCGGGGAGGAACTTCAAGGCGCTCTGTCCGTTTCACAATGAAAAATCCCCTTCGTTTATCGTCTCGCCCGAACGCCAGATTTGGCACTGCTTCGGGAGCTGCGGCGAGGGAGGGGACATCGTCAAGTTCTTGATGAAGTGGGAAAATATTACTTTTTTCGAAGCCTTAAAAGAACTCGCAAAAAAGGCCGGCGTCCAACTGCGAAACGTCACCTTCGACGACCGCGTCTACAAAAAAAAGGAACGGTACTACAATATGAATCTATTGGCTGCGGAATTTTTCCAGTACGTTTTGAACAAATCAAAATTTGGCGGCAAGGCATTGGAATATTTGAAGGGCAGAGACATCAACCGAGCCACCGCGGAAAAATTCCGCCTCGGTTACTCGCCCGTGTCGTGGGAATCGCTCAAGCAGTTTCTCAAAAAGAAAAAATTTGAAGAAGAGGAAATGGTCGACAACGGCCTCTTGGTCAAAAACGAAAAAGGCAGGTTTTACGATAGATTCAGGGGGCGCCTCATGTTTCCGATTATCGACAGCAGGGACAGGGTGGTAGGATTTTCCGGGAGGATTCTGGAAGGGAAACCGGACGAGGCAAAATACGTCAATACTCCGGAAACGCCGATCTATCACAAGCGGGAAACGCTTTATGGAATAAACGTTGCCCTTCCGGAAATAAAGAAAGAAAAGAATGCCTATCTGGTCGAGGGAGAGTTTGACATGATTACGCCGTATATCCGCGGCTTCAAGAACTTTGTCGCCATCAAAGGGTCGGCTCTCACGAGCGACCAACTGATGCAATTGAGGCGGTTCACCCCCAAATTGACTCTGATTTTCGACAACGACGAAGCCGGGGTGGAGGCGGCCAAGCGGGGGATTGACGAGGCGGAAAAACTCGATGTCGAGTTGGCCGTCGTCAACTTTGATTTTGCCAAAGATCCGGATGAGGCGATAAGGACAAACGAAGCCGCCTTCAAGAAAACCATCGCCAACCCGGTTTCCATTTATGACTTTATCATTGACGAAGCGATAAATAAACACTCCCTTACGGATGCTTTTGGCAAGAAAAAAATCGGGGACGAAGTGATCCCTTACATCGAAAGAATCGCCAATCCGATCGTCAAGTCGCATTACGTCAAAAAATTGTCGAGACTCCTCGACGTTCCGGAATCGACCATAGAAATCATGATTGCCCAATTGAGGCGGAAGAAAAAACAGCAGGTGGTTTATAAATCAATCGCCAAAAAAGAAACTGAGGAAACGAGGGAAGTCGTCATTGAAAAATACATATTGAGTTTCATTTTCCAGTCGGAAGACCCGTACGCCGTAGGCGATTTGGTTTTTTCGACAATTAGCCCCTCCGACTTCAGCATTCCCTCCCACGGAAAAATTGCCGAAAACTTCCTCAAGACCAAAAAGGAAAGCACAGGCAAATTTAATCTCGATAAATTTGTCGTCCATCTATCGCCGCCGGTAAAACCAACCTTCGACGAAATCTATCTTTTTGCTTCGGCCGACGTGGTCCTGCCGGGTGAAAACGTGAAAAAATTGGTTTATGAGATGAAAAGGTTTTCGCTCAAACGCCAAATAAAAAAAATCCTCTCGGAGGACAGCGAAAAAAATCCGAAAAACAATAAGGAACTTTTGCAAGCCGCCGCCTCCTTAAAAGAGGTAGAAAAAAACCTGTTTTCGTTATAGAATTTGACGTATGACAAAACACCGCTTGCCCAAGACTCTTCACGAACTCCTCAATCAGGGTAAAGACGACGGGTTTCTGGTTCAGGACGACATCCTGTTGGTTTACCCCGACCCGGAAAAACACATCGACGAAATCGACGAGTTTTTCAACGAAGCCCTGAAAAAAGGAATAGACATTTTTGAAACCGTCTCGACCCGCGAGGAAGCAGACGCGAAAAAAAGCATCGAGGAGATGGAAAAAGAATTGGAGCAGCTCGTGGTTCTGAAGCACGGCGAGTCTTTGGATCCGATTAAGATGTATCTCAAGGAAATCGGGAAAACGCCGCTTCTTAAGTTCGAAGAGGAAATCGCCCTGGCAAAAAAGTACGAAAAAGGAGACAAAAAAGCTAAAGACAAACTGACGCGCGCCAACCTTAGGTTGGTCGTTTCAATTGCCAAAAAATATTTAGGAAGGAGGCTGTCTTTTCTCGATTTGATCCAGGAAGGAAACAAAGGGCTCATCCGCGGGGTCGAAAAATACGACTGGCGCCGCGGGTTCAAATTCTCGACCTACGCCACCTGGTGGATCAGGCAGGCAATAACTCGGGCGATTGCCGACCAGTCGAGGACGATAAGGATTCCCGTTCATATGGTTGACCACATCAACCGCTACTACAAAACCCAAAGGCGCCTCATCCAAAAACACGGCAGAGAACCGTCGGTGAAAGAGATCGCCCGGGAAATGCAAATGTCGGTTCCGGAGATCGAGAATTTGATGAAAATTTCCCAGCAGCCGCGCTCTCTCTCGACGCCGGTCGGAGACGACAAGGAGGCGACTCTGGAGCAGTTTGTCGCCGACGTCAACCAGCCAACCCTTTACGACAAAGTTTCTAGAGAACTTTTGAAGGACGCCTTGAATAAAGTATTGGATACCTTGTCTCCCCGTGAGAAAAAGGTCTTGGCGATGAGATTTGGACTCGAGGACGGCAAGCCGAAAACCTTGGAAGAGGTCGGGCGGGAATTCCGCGTTACCCGAGAACGCATTCGTCAGATCGAGGCCAAGGCGATCAGGAAATTAAAACACCCGACGCGGGCTCGAAAACTCAAGGATTTTTTGGAATAATATCAATATGAAAGAAAAAACGACGCCGACACAAAAGGCCCTCAACCTCTGGGCGATCATCTTAATTATTTGGAGCGTTTATCGGTCGTTTTTGAAGATGCCGGAATGGTTTGACGAACTCGTGGCGAAACCGCTCGTCTTTGTTTTACCGGTTTTTTACTACATCGTCAAAATAGACAAAAAACCCCTCCTTTCAAGTCTTCTTATCAACTTGAAGCCAAAAAAATTAGTCAGCGATTTCCTCTATAGCCTGGTCCTGGCCGTCATGTTTCTTGGAGCAGCTGCTCTAGCGCTTTATTTGCGGTTCAAAAATATCAGTCTGCCGATTCTTCCTCAAGGAAATCAAATTTTTTTGATCGTCATTTTGGCCATCGCAACCGGAATAACGGAGGAAATTTTATCACGGGGATTTGTCTTAAAAAAGTTATACGACGAGTCAAAAAATTATTTTTCGTCGATTTTTATCTCGAGCATTTTATTTTTCATCCTTCACATTCCGATTCTTTTTGCCAACGCGAAAATTACCGGGAACCTCCTCTTGGCTTTTATGGCGACCGATATGGTATTGAGTATTATTAATGGCTATTTGTTTCTGGAAAGAAAAAGTTTGTTGCCTCCTATATTGATCCACGCCTTCTATAACATCATGGTGTCTTTGTTATTTCTTTGATCCAAAACATTTCTTCGGTCCCGACTTTAATTATTTTTATTGATTCTTTTTCCGCCGTTGTAATGTCGGACGGAAAGTCGTCTGGGAAACCGACCACGACAGCATTTTTGTCGGCGCCAACGGGCGCGACTGAAAATTTAAACTTGTCGAATTCGTCGACCTGTCCGAAGCCGTATTCGTCCGGAGGCGACAACTTTGCCTGTGTTTGATAGAGGGCGGGCGGGTAGTTAAGATAGAACAAAAGGAAAATGTAGGGTTGGCCATTTTTTTTGGTGATATAGAATTGGTCAAAGCGTTTGTAATTTTCTTTTACATAACCGGCCAATTCCTTGTACCCGCACTGCCAGGCGCGAACCACGACCGCCCGTTGGGGAAAATGAAAGAGATAAAAGTCCCAGTTGTAAGCGGCGAAAATTAAATACAGTCCGAGAACTCCGGCGAGAAGCCACTTGCTTTTTTTCGTTAACTCTGACACGGCGTAAGCGGCAATAATGACAGCCGGAATAATGATAAATAAAGACCGCGTCAAAGACATTCCCGCCCAGGAAAGGATGGCGCTCACCGGGGAAAACAAAAAGAGCGCCGCCAACAAATATCGCCATTTTTCCTTATTTTTGAACAAGAAGTAGATGCCGACAAAGACTAATATATATTCAACTATGGTAATCGGCCCCATCCCAGGATAGCCGAAACGGTAATTTTCGTCGCCGTTTATCGCCAAAAATTGCGGCGAAAAATATTTGGAATACTCGTTGATTACATCTTTTGCCCCGACGGTAGCTTTGTTGTAAATAAACCTCAGCCCGCCCTCTATCCTCAGTTCATAGACCTTGGCCTTGAACCCTTCGGAGTTAAAAAATAATAAATTGGCGACGCGGGAAGGTGTGTAGATTAAGTCGGTGACGGCAAAGATTAAAAGAACTCCGACATAAATTAACAGGTGTTTTAGGCGGATTTTTTTCTTGACGGTGGAAAAAAGTAGCACTAAAAAATAAAACCCGGCCCAGAGCCTGGTCGAATGATAACCGAATAGCGCCAAGAAAAAAATCAAGTTGAATAAGGAAAAGTTTAAGGTGGTTTGTTTTTTTATGAATCGGACGAAAAAATATGTCGCCACCGTGAGCAAAAACGCCGTCACATAGGCTTCGTGGGTTTGCCGTCCCATAGACTGAAGACCAACGGAAAGCGCCGTCATCAAAGCGGTAATTAGCGGAGTACATTTATTATTAAATAGTTCTTTGGCCAAAAAGAAAACCGCGATCGGGAAGAGCAAGACAAAAGGAAAATTGGCGAGCCTTGCGGCGGTTTCGTTTAATCCTAAAATGGCGATCCAGGGAATCGCGAGATAGGAGAGCAGGGGAAAACGGTTGTCGCCAAAGGCTTTTAGCCGGAGCGGCAGGAATTTGCCGTATTCGTCGGCGCCGGTTTTTAAAATCGAGTAAGCGTTGTAGGCAAAACTCGCCTCGTCGGCGTTCAAACACCTCGGCACCTGATTTATCTTAAAGAAAAAAAGACCAACCGACAGAAGAACAATGAAAGACAAAACAATTGCCACCCAGTATTTTTTCATTTTAATATTTCCTTATCTTTCTTTTTAAACAATTTTACTACGGCTTTTCGAGCGGTAAGAACTCGAGGAAGGAGAAGTAGAGCATCAAAAAAACCCGGCGCAAAAAAATGGAGAGGCAGGCGAATTAAATGGCTATTGAGCAAGTCTCTATCGGTCAGGTTTTTCCAGTGAAACAGGAGCTGGTTTCGAAAAGCGGTTTTTATTATTTTTGATTTGTCGAAATATTTGCCGATGGTAGATTCGTGGTGGTGCTCGACGACAATCCCCGGCGCAAACATTACTTTGTATCCGGCTTTCCAGGCTCGATAAGACAGATCGATATCCTCCCAGTAGAACGGGTTGAATAGCGGATCGAACAACCCAAGTTTTTTTAATAGATTTTTTCTAAACATCGAGGCGCCGCCTTCGGCCCACAAATTGTTGCCGGTTTGTTTAAGTTTTTTGCCGGAATGGTGGACGAAACCGTTTTTAAAATAACCGCGGTTGGCGCCGACAATTTTTCCACCCTTTTCTTTTTGGGCGAAACCGACCGCAAACAAACGGGAATTTTTTTTGAAGAGGTCGAGCGCCTTTATGAATGAATAGTTTTTCAGGACGACGTCAGAGTTCATCAGAAAAACATAATTTCTTTTTGACTTTGCGATTCCGCGGTTGACGTTGCCGGCAAAGCCTAGGTTTTTTTTGTTGTTGAAGACTCTCGACTCAGGATAGATTTTTTTTACGGGGCGCGTGATATTTTCTTTGGGATAGTCGTTCACTACAATTACTTCGCAGCCGTCAAAATATTTTTTGTTGGCGCGGAGGTATTTGTAGAACATGGTGTAGTTTTTATAGACCGGTATGACAATTGAAATTGGATAACTTTTCATAGCGAGTTTAAAACTTTTTTCTTGAACACGGAATAATTATATTCTTTTTTAGTATCTTTTTTTGCTCTTTCCATGATGGCTTTTTTCCTATTAGGGTTTATTTCCAAATAACCCATCTTTTTTATCAATTCTTTATCGTTTTTGAAAAGAAATCCGGTTTTGCCGTTGTCGATGGTTTCTTTTGGCCCGCCGGCGGAATAACAAAAAGTCAGACAGCCCGATGCCATCGCCTCAAGAGGCGTTATCCCCAAATGTTCGACCGCCTCGGGATGTTTTTTTTCATCAACTCCATAGCCGGCGAAGTGCCAATAATAAGATGCCCGTTTATAAAACTTGTGTAATTCACTGATTGAAACATTCGTTTTGAAAATGATCGATTTGTCGGAGTCGGCCAATTTTTTTAGTTCGCTGAAATAGGATTTGTCTTCCTTTTTGAATCCGCCGGCAAGGACTAGTTTATAATCTTCGAATAAAGAAGAAGTTTTTTTCAATTGTTTAAAAGTTTTGATGGCAACGTCCTGTCTTTTACTGTGGAGGTGGCGGAAAAATCTTCCGACGGTCAAAATAACCCTTTCCTTTTTTAACGACAGTCCTAACAATAATTTGTCGTCGAGACAGGGAAGAATTACCTCGCTTTTTAGACCGAATTTCTTGAGCCACGTCTGGGTAAGGTTAGAGTGGGTGATAAATTTATAATTGTGGAGTTTTATTTTATTCACCAGGTCAAGGCGATATAGATTTTTGTCCGGCACCATGGCATAGACGAAATTTTTTTTGGCCGAGGAGGCAAAGTAGCTGCCGTCGGTGACGTAAAAAAAATAGTCGTAGTGGCGAAGCGCCTGCCAAGCCCGGAAAGAGGACGAGATTTCTTCAACCGGACGCCAATTGATTTTAAAATTTAAAGAAAAACGAGCTCGGATTTCATATGAGAGATTCTTGTTC
This sequence comes from Candidatus Roizmanbacteria bacterium RIFCSPLOWO2_01_FULL_44_13, assembly GCA_001789855.1. Taxonomy (GTDB): domain Bacteria; phylum Patescibacteriota; class Microgenomatia; order UBA1406; family GWC2-37-13; genus GWC2-37-13. Next base: position 12,883 of record MGAT01000006.1, read on the forward strand.
CAAAAAACGTCTATTTCAGTTCCTTTTTCCGATAGGGCTTTGAGAACGGAAAGGATATATTTCTCCCCTCCGCCTAAAGTGTCTAAATACGGGTCATAGAGACTTGCCCTTTTGTTTTTTTTCATATAAAAAAAGCTGGGTAATGGTTTTGGAATAGGCCTGATATATGGACTCAATTATACCAAACGGGCCGTCCAAAAAGCCCACACCCTTGATGAGCCGCCTCCAGAGTTCGGCGAAATATTTGCGGAAAAAAGTCGGAACATTTACCGGGCGACCGGCCCTAAACAAAAGATCCGCCTCGACATTCTCAAAGACGGCAGTCTTATTGACCATGGCGGCGATGTCGCCGTGGAACAAGTGGACGAGGGGATTTTTTAGGTGACCTACAGCGCCCACAATTCGTGGCGTGGAGTGGATTCTCTTCGGCCAGCCTTTAAAGAACTTTTTGTTGATCAATCTAATTTGGTAATCCGGCCACCAGCCGCCGTGGAGGAGCCAGTTGCCGCCAAAGACATTTTTCCGGGGGATTTTATATGAAGTAAAACTTCTCGATTCGATGATTTTTTTTATTTCTTCAGCCAACTCCCTGGTAATTCTTTCGTCGGCGTCGAGGATCAATACCCAGTTGGTCCTGGCCTGTTTTATTCCAAATTCCCTGACGGTTTCAACATATGAAGAGTCGGGAGAGACAAAAATAATATTATCCGTCAGGAGTTTGGCGGAGGCGATGCAATCCTTTTTATTCTCGTCCATTGCCGGTGTATAAATCAACACCGTTATATTTTTATTCATATCATCTGCCAAAAAACTTTTCCTTCAATAAATAAAGCTTGGTTTTCCAAGGCGCATACTTCAACCCAAACTTGATCCGGTTTTTTGTCTGGTGCTTCCAGTGTAGTCCAGAACCGGAGCCGCCGGTCGATTGGGAGACCTTATGCCAAATAACAAGGCGTGGGTTATAAGTCAATTTGAACCCGGCTCTTTTTGCCCTCTCGCAGAAGTCGGCGTCTTCAAAATAAAGAAAATAGCTTTCGTCCCACGCCCCAACCGTTTCCCAAACTTTTTTGTCAAAACACAACAGGCACCCGGTAATCGAGTCGGTTGCCCCATATTGGTCGTATTGACCGTGGTCAACTTCGTCTACGCCGCGGTGAAATATCATCGAGTTGGCCCAGTCGTTGATTCCCCCGGCGTACCACAAGACCTTTCCCAAGTCGCTTTTTTTATAGCGGTTTTTGTAGTACTCGTAGCCGCCGGCGTAATAGATTTTCCCGCCAAAAATGTGTTCTTCAGCAAAAGTCTTTTTCATCTCTACCAAAAAATTTTTGTCGAGGACGACGTCGTTGTTGACGACGCAAAATTTATCAATACCATGTTTCAAAAAATATTTGACTCCTTCGTTTACGCCGTAGGCATAACCTTTATTTTCTTTGTCCTCAACGACGAGATGTTTGAAGCTAAAGCCTTTCAAATTAAACTTTTCTTTATAAGTTGAGGCGTCGACGATATAGACGTAAGCTTCGCTGCTATTTTTTACGGCAGATAAGCTTTCCAAAAATTTGCTCGTCATCCCGTATTGGTTGTAGTTGATGATGATTATTCCGATGGCATTTCCCATAGTTCGACCTCTACATTGTCGGTGATTGTGCGGGAATTTATAAGGCGCGCGTTGGCGGGGATGTGGTCTTTTCTGAACTGATCGATCCTAAACTGGTAGTCGTCGCGTTCGATAATATAGAAACAACGATTGTCTACGTATGACGGCCCGACATTTTTCGTCTTTCCCGTTTTCATGTAATAACTAAAGACGTAATTATAAGTATGGGGGATAACAGGCGGGGTATAGACGCGGACACAGAAGTCTTTATCTTTATTTAAACCGGCCAGATAATCGACCACCCTGACGTGGCCGCGGAGCCCGGTATCGGGAATGGGTTTTTTATTAGTCAAGTCATTTTTCAGGTTATAGAAATTAACGAGCAAGAAAAAAACAAATACAGTCAAAGGAATTGCTTTAAGAAATTTATTTTTAAATTTTAAATATAGGTAGAAGCCTATGGATAATAAAACGGCAAAATAAAAACTCAACCCTTCATAATAATTTGCCCAGAAATTGTTTTTATACAAACAGGAGAAAATAAAAAGGAAGAAGACGATCAAAGCAACAAATAACGTGAAAAATCGGTTGACATGATTCAACTTTTTAAATCCAAATACCAATCCAATTATGGCGACTATCAAAAGGCCATAAATTAGGAGAGGGTTATTTATGGGAAAGAGATTTTCGAAATAGAATTTGAAAATCTGAAGCCTCTCCAATAATACATTGATGAATGATTTGGCAGAGGAAACTTGCGGGTTTCTGATAAACGCTAATAGCGTTTTAATCTGCGGTAAACCATTTTTTACTTCTGACGCGATCCTCGGCAGAAAAGGAATTATGAGGCCGGAGAGAGAATAAATGAAGGTTTTTCTTGGTGAAAAAAAGGAGATTGCTTGCCTCATCAATATCGCCGCTGCGATGAATGCGGAAATGGTAAACAGGCCGGTGGGCACTTCGGCTTCAAAGATATTGGCTAGCGAGAAAAAAACCAGAAATGAAAAAAGCGGTTTTTTTGTTTCGAGGAACCGATAGAGCGAATACAAAAACATCAGAATAAAAGGAAAAGTAAAAACGCTGCTTATTGCGAAAGTAGATAGCAAAATAAAATATGAAGAACCGGCGACGAGTAAAAAGAATGTCAATCCGACAATGGCGTGAAAGGTTTTTTTAAGGAATAAAGAAAAAAGCAGGGAAGAGGCAAAAACCGTGATCATTATGAAAATCGCAAATCCCTGGGGGGCGCCGTTAAATAAAATATATGGAATCGACAGAAAATAATACCACCAGGCCCCATGATAGAGGCCGGTTATTCCGGTGGTCGGACCGAGAAGGGTTAGGTCGTGGTCGCGGACGATGCTTTCCGCTTTCAAAAAATCCCGCCCCTGGTCGTAGGTGTAAGGAAAGGTTTGATTAATTATGGGAGTTACTCTAAAATAAAAAAAAATCGCTATGACGACCAAAAAAACGGCTGGAAGTAGGAAAGCTCGAACAAGCTTCATGAGTAAATTATATAACAAAAGCCTCCTTTACCCTTTATATTTTGTCATTTTAACAATACTCGCAGTCTACTCTTATTCATTGATAGACCTCAACCTCACTTTGTTCAATCACCCGCTGTGGAACAGTTTCCGGGAATTTATTATTCAGATAGGCTACTTTCAAAGGAGCCTGTCCATCGGTATTTACATATTTTTGATTTTCAGCCTGTTTCTGCTCCAGCACCTTGCTCTGAAAGCCCGTCTTGATGCGATAAAAATTGGCCTTTTGATTACCGGCGTTTTGCTGGTGTCCTATCCGTTTTTATCGCATGACTTTTTCAACTACATTTTTGACGCAAAAATTCTGACCGTCTACGGCAAGAATCCGTATCTGTTTAAGGCGCTCGATTTTCCGGCCGACCCCTACGTTCGCTTTATGCACTGGACCCACCGGACCTATCCGTACGGCCCGACCTTCCTTCCCATTACACTGATTCCGTCGTTCTTGGCTTTCGGAAAATTTATCCTTAACTTCCTGTTTTTTAAAATAATGTTTGCCGGCGCCTATCTATTAATGGTGTCTTTGATGAATAGAGTAAATAAAACTTGGGCTCTCATGCTGGCGGTCAATCCCTTAATCATCATCGAAGGGCTCGTTTCCTCACACAACGATTTGATTTCCTTGTCTTTGGGAATTGTGGGCGCCTATTATTTGTTTACGAAAAAAGATTTTATAGGCAGGATTTTTTTCCTAATGTCCGCAGGAATAAAGTACCTGACCTTGTCTTTTATAATTCTCTCCAAACAAAAGAAACTGTTAAATTACATGAGCTTTTTAGGTATAGCCGCCGGCTTGGCTTATTTGACATTTAAGTCGGAAATTCAACCCTGGTATTTTCTGGCGGTTTTTGCCTTCCTGCCTTTTTTTGAAGAATTCATAGGGAAATTGAATATTTTTTGGGCGGGTTTGTTGTTCTCTTATTATCCTTATATCTATCTCGGCGGGTGGGACAAGCCGGAAAAGGTAATCCTAAAACACAACATTATTATCGCGTTCGCCGTCCTTAACTTGCTCTACTTAATCTTCTTGAATCTGACCAAAGCCAAGAGCTCCTCAAAGAACCTTCTTCCCCGGTCGAGATAAATAACAAAACCATAAATTAAGGCGCCGCCTCCGATTGAAAGAACAAGAAAAATTAAATTGTTTAAGCGCGCCCCAAAAATTGTAGAAATAAAAAGAAAAAGAGCCATGACGAAAGTCGCCAGGAGCGGCGACCGGTAAGAATTAAGCAGAGAGAAATCGGCGGTTTTTTTCGCCGTCAGAATGACGAAAATAAAGGTCAAAGACATGACAAAAAAAGCCATACTGATGCCATTGAAACCAAATAGGCGGTTGAATAGAGGGACGAGCGCCCAGGTGAGAGTAGTCCACAAAACCATAAACAACAGGCTCGTTTTCACCTTTCCTATGGCATTGAACAAGTTTATGAAAGGCGAATAAAGGCTGACGAAAAAGGCGGAGAGGGAAAAGAAGTAAAAGGAAAAAACCGCCACATTCCATTTGTCAAAATATCCGGGAATGACCTTGAGGACCGACGGGAAGACAAACATGGCTCCGACGATCGCGGGAAACAAAATAATCGATTGATATAGGAGAATTTTCTCAACGCTTTTTTTCAGTATGATCTTGTCTTTTTGGAAACGGGAAAAAATTGGAAAGGCCACGCGGCTCAAATTATCCATAATCAGACGGATTGAGAACTCGGCATATTTTTTGGCAAAAACGACTATACCCAGCTGTCTAAAACCGATCACGCCCCCGAGATAGATAATCAAAAGGTCGTCTTTAATCAAAGCGAGAAAGGAATTGCCTTGAAAAGGAATGCCATAGCTCAAAAGACTTTTGGCCGATTGCCAGGAAAAAGTAAAAGACGGAACCCACGGCTGCATGAAATAGATCAAAACGACTCCGGTGATGGAACGGGCGAGGACGGCGATAAGAAGGCTATAAATGTCGTACCCAAGAAGAGAAAAAATAATGACGGATAGATAGAAAACCGTGTTTTCGATCATCTGGACGACGACCACTTTATAGATTTTTATTTTTTTCTCCAAAAGAACGGAAGGAATGGTTTTTAGAGACAAAAAAAAGAAAGACGCCAAAAGCCCCCAATAAAGGTAAACGGCGTTGGCCGGCAGGTCTTTATAGAATTTGAATAAATAATCAGTGAGAAAGAATCCGACGATTATCGCAGCAACGGACAAAAATAGCTGAATATAAAAGGCGGTGGAGAGGTCCTCTTTTTTTATTTCCGGCTTCTGAATGATAGCCGCCGCCAGTCCGAGATTGGTAAAGTAGCTGAAAAACGACATCATCGCCAAAACGGTATTGTAAATTCCCAGCAGGTAGGTGCCGCTCTTTATGGTCAGAATAAAAAAAGCGATAAAACCGAGGACGGCGGAGAAGGAGCTTTGAAAAAAGAGGCTGCCGGCGGAGAGGACGCCGCGCCGCTTGATCTGACTGATTTCTTCGTCCATAATATTAGTAATGATTAAGTTTTTGAAGAAACACGGGCTCGAACTTCTAATTCTCCTTATTATAACAATTCCTTCGTTTTTACGCCTTCTGAACAGCCAGTATTTTTCCATGCACGACGACCAGCACGTCGCCCGCCTCTTTTTACTGGATCAGGGTTTAAAACAGGGCAGTCTTTATCCGAGGTGGGTGGGGACACTCGGATTTAACTTCGGCTACCCGCTTTTTAATTTTTATCCTCCATTAGTCTATTACCTCGCCGAGCTTTTCCACTTGATAGGGTTCAGCCTGACCGCCTCGATTAGGGCCGTGGTCGTGGTTGGTTTTTTTCTCGGAGCTTTGGGAGTATTTTATTTCGTCAAACAAAAAGTCAACCGGGCGGCCGGCTACCTTTCGGCAACTCTTTACACCTACTTTTTTTATCACGCCGTCGTTATTTATGTCAGGGGAGCACTCGCCGAATTTTTTACCCTGGCGATCATTCCGTTTGTCTTTTTGACGCTCGACAATCTCTTTAAAAAACCGAGTGTCAAATCAGGCTTGTTATTCGGGTTGCCTCTGGCTCTCCTGATCTTGACCCACCCGCTGATTGCTTTCCCGGCGATATTTTTTATCGGCGCATTCTTTATTTTTTATTTTTTCAGTTCTAAAGATAAGTTGGTTTTTTTCAAAAATTTTTCTTTGGGAACCCTTTCCGGCTTGGGACTTTCGGCGTTTTTTTGGCTGCCCTCCTACGTCGAAAGAAAATATACTTTGGTAGATGACATTCTCACCCGCGAGCTAGCCAACTATAAAATTCACTTTGTATATTTAAAACAGTTTTGGTATTCGGCTTGGGGGTATGGCGGTTCCATCGCAGGCGCAGAGGACGGATTGACGTTCCAACTCGGCAAAATTCACATTTTGATTATCGCCTTATCTCTTTTTTCTTTTGT
>MGAT01000006.1:19544-19783 GCA_001789855.1 Candidatus Roizmanbacteria bacterium RIFCSPLOWO2_01_FULL_44_13
TCGTCTGGGACAAAATAAAATATCTTTGGTACCTCCAGTTCCCCTGGCGGTTTCTCACCTTTGCTACTTTTTTTGTCAGCGTCGTCGGTGGATTGTCAATATTTTTTCTCAAGGAAAAAATCAAATTATGGGCGACTCTCCTGGCAATTTTGCTTTTTCTTTTTACAATCGTCAGATACGAAAAATATTTTGTGCCCAGTGTTTATGTTAATAAAACAGACCAGCAATTAACCGCATTT
>MGAT01000006.1:19857-32178 GCA_001789855.1 Candidatus Roizmanbacteria bacterium RIFCSPLOWO2_01_FULL_44_13
ACTGGGGACAACGACAGTCGGGTTGAAAAAAGAAGAGTTAAAAACCTCGCCTTATGAAATCGGTTTAATCTCTCCCGAAGCAGTGAAGATACAAACAGTTTTTGATTTATTTTCTCGAAAGGAATTTGACATTGAGGCGGCGTCTCCGTTCGTTTTCCGGTTGAATACCTTCAACTTCCCGGGATGGACTGCCAACCTCGACGGTAAAAAAATTGTCATTAATGACCAAAACGACTATAAATTAATAACCGTTTCGGTTCCGCAAGGCACTCACAGACTAAAGTTTAGGTTTACCAACACGCCCATCAGAACCATGGCAAATTATCTGTCGGCATTATCTGCCCTTTCAATTATTGCTCTTTGGGCAGGAGCTCAAAAAGGTAGTAAGCGGTCCGGGCGCCCGGCTTATCGTACTTCATGATCAGTTTTATCGGCCACTCTTTCGGAAAGATTTTTCTTTGGGAAAAAACCGCATACACATTGTTGGCGCCAATTTCTTTCTGATTTTCCAGAAGCTGTAACTCCTCAAGCGGCCAGAAACCGCGAATGTCGATTCGATCGCCCGGAAGCAAATGGACATTCAGCATGTCTCCTATAAGTCCGAAGTTTCCTTCGGCGAGTAAGATGACCGGTTTGTCCGCCGACTTGGCTCTGGCAAACTCCATAATCTCGCGAGTTCCATATCCGGCGCATTCACCTTCGATATACTGGCCGCGGTCGATTTCCGGAAAAGGGAGCAGAGGTTGATTAAAGAGGATAATCCAACCGTAATACAAAGAAACAATTATTGCTGCCGCCAAAATTAATTTAGATAGGGATCGTTTCAGTTGACCGACGTAAAAACTAGCGGTCAGAAGAAGCATGGTCGCAAAAAAGATCAAATAGCGTGGGAAAATAACCTTTGAGAAAAAGGCGACCGCCAAAAAAGACAAGACGAGCCAGCTCGACAAATAGAGAGCGAGGCCCTTGTCCTTTTTAAATAAACCGGCGAAGCCAATTACACCCAGTATGCCTACTAGATAACCCAACTCGGAAAATACATAATAAGGAATTATTTGCAGGTTGTGCCAGAAAACGGCGAAGGGATTTTTCATAAATTCAGCGTAGGTCATGACGAATGTGGTGTTTTTTTCGGCGATGTAATGCATGAAGGGAGAAAGGCGTTGAATATTGTAAAGGGCGAGAGCCAAGAAGGCGACTAGCCCCAAAAGAATTAAATAATTGACCGACTCCAAAACAAATTTCTTTTTGTTTTTGAATAAATTTATAACGGGGGCGAGGACAGAAAGCCCAAGAAAAAGCCTCGCCGTCGATTTAGTCAAGAGAGTCAAGCCAGCGATTAAGCCAAAAATAAGAGCGATGTCGAGGCGGAGATTTTTTATCAGGAGAATGGAAAAGAATAAAATCCAAACGAACCCGGCATTGACCGCCGAGTCAGCCAAAGCCATCCGGTCATAAAACAAAAAGAACGGAGTGATAATGTAGAGAAAGCTGCCGATAAAGGCAATTCGCTTGTTGAATAAATAATATAACAAGGCAAAAATTCCCGTGATGGCGGCGAACCCCGAAGCGACTCCAAAAAGACGCCCGGCAAAAAGGGCTTGAGTCGGAAATAGCTTCAAGAAAGGAATCGTCAGCCAGGTCTGGAGTGGCTGTCTGCCGTCGGTCAGGGAAATAAACCTCCAGGAAGCATCTTTCCAGGCGACCTTGGCCCACCTGATATAAATTCCCTCGTCGCAAAATATGGGCAACTTCTCTAAATTTATTAAGCGCGTAACAAAAAATAAAACCAAAAGAACAACTGCTAATAAAATATCGAAACGGTTAAAATTCTTTTTAAGAAAGGTCCAAATAGAGCGGATGTCAAACATAAATTATAAAAATATTATACAATAATTCTGATTTCTATGAAATACTCGGTTGTCCTGCCGGTTTACAACGAAGAAGAGAATTTGCCGACCCTTTATAAAAGAATCATTAAAGTTTTAACTTCTCTTAAAGCAGACTATGAAATTATTTTTGTCAACGACGGTTCAAACGACAAAACTAAAAACATTCTTGTCAATCTCAACAAGAAAAATCCACGGGTAAAAATCATCAATTTCTCCCGCAACTTCGGTCACCAAACTGCGGTTTCGGCTGGCCTTCAACATACATCGGGAGAGGTCGCGGCGATACTCGATGCGGATCTCCAGGATCCCCCGGAAATTCTCCCTAAATTTTTTGCCAAATTAGATCAAGGCTTTGACGTTGTTTATGCGGTGAGGAAGAAAAGAAAAGAAAACATTATCAAGGTGATGGCCTACAGCTTGTTTTATAAACTTCTCCACGTCATCGCCTCCGTCAATATCCCCCTGGACTCCGGCGACTTTTGTGTTTTGAGTCAGAGAATGGTGAAAACGATCAACTCATTTCCGGAAAGAAACCGTTTCGTCAGGGGACTCCGGAGCTGGGCCGGTTTTAAGCAGGTCGGACTCGAATACGAGCGCGATCAAAGATTTGCCGGCGAAAGCAAATACGGCTTAAGAAAAATGTTAAAGCTCGCCTTCGACGGGATTTTTTCTTTTTCCTTCATTCCTTTGCAGATCATGTTTTTCCTTGGGTCGATTTCTTTAGCGCTGTCGCTTATCGGCAGCCTTTGGGCGGTTTATATGAGATTTTTTACGACGGCCTACAATCGGGTGCCCGGTTTTGCCACGACGATCATTTTGATTATGTTCGTCGGCGGGCTGCAGCTGTTTTCTATCGGAGTCATGGGAGAGTATTTGCGCCGTATCTATGATGAAGTAAAGCAAAGACCCCTCTACATCATCGAATCAAAGGTTGGATTCGAGTAAATAGTAATCTCCGTATTTTTTTATCGCACCTTTGAACCAGTTCAGATAATTTATGTCATCTTTGTCGACTACAAAACACCCCGGATTGCCGAAGATAGCATTAAAATTGTTTGTGTCGTAATAAAAATCAACCCTCTTTCCGAAGTAATAGACCATCGACGGGTGGTCGCCCCACCATTTCGTCGTCGTTATGAGGAGTCCGAGCCCCTCCAGGGTGGCAAAGCTACCTCGCGTGGTTTTGTTGATGAGGACGTTCAACGACCGGCAATCGCGCTTGGCGTCTATCGCCAAACGATAGTAGGGTTCGGGCTTGGAGTAAGAAACCGCCAAAACGTTGGTTTTTATAAAGGACTGGTAAAACAGAATGCCGACCAGACCCACCGACAGCAACAACGTCAAGGGTTTTTTGTTAATTTGTTTTAGCGAGCCGACGGCGAGATAAGCAAACTGGGGAATGGCCGGATAAAAATACCAGAAAATCTTCGTTTTGGTCAGGTTCAAAAAAATAAACCAGGGAAGAAGATAAAAAGAAACAAAGAGATCTTTGAAAGAAAGCTTTTTTCTGAAAAAATTTACGAGGGTTATTATTCCTCCGACAATCGCCAGATAAAAGAAATATCCCATCTGGCCAATCGCCTCGGTTATATAAAAAATTCTTTCTCCGAAGTGAAATTCGATTGAAGAGGTGACGCGGCGAAAGTGAGATTCAATAATGTGCTGTACCCAGAATTGTTTTCCGAAGATCAACATCATGGCGGCAAACCACGACAGTAGAATTAAGCTCTGGAAAACAATCTGCCTGATCCTTTTATAAAATTGCTTTTTTTTAGTTTCCCCGGTTGTATATGTATACAAGTAATAGACAAACATCATGACGGCGGGGTAAAAACCGATGAGTGACTTACCCATTACGGCGATGAAAAGAAAAAATAGCGAGGCAAAAAAATTTTCGAAAAAAAGCACATAACCCAACCAGCCGAAAAGAATAAATATATCGAGATTGACCGTTTGCGCCCTTTGTAAAAACAAAGGGGTGAGTGCGGTGACGGCGACTGTAAGAGTCGACAAAAAATTATTTTTTAAAACGCGGTTAAAAAAATTATAGACAAAGACAAGAACAAACACCGACACAATCAGGCTGAACAACCTGGTGGTTATTTCGGGGGGTAGGCCGAAAGAGAGTTTTAAAATTATGCCGTAAAGCAGAGGAATCAGCGGCGGCTTGTCCAGCCAGTATGTTCCTTGCCAGACAGGAAAAAGAAATTTTTTTTGCTCGATCATTTCGCGACCGGTTTGGACGTAGAGCGATTCGTCCCAGTCATAAAAAGGGGTCGGCTGAAAAATTATTTTGTAAGCAATGACTAAGAAGAAAAAAATCAGGAACAAAGTCACCGGCCAGTGCTTTTTCATTTGATTATTTTATTCAAAGGTTTTCTAATCTCAAATGCCTTGTCAAAAACGGGGGCTTGGTATTTGAAATAGGTACGAACCTCGTAAATAGAAGAAAGAAGAATTAAGATAACAATAATTATTTGCCAAACATTGCGCTTAGCGGCAGTAATTGCCTGTCCGATAAAATACACCACAGCCGGAATGGCGGTAAAAGTCCGGAGCATATTTGGGTTTTCCCAAGGGTAGATCATAATCGACGGGAAAAGGGAGACAATAAAATAAAACATAAAAAACCGATTATAAAGACTCTTCCAGTCCCTGATTGAAATGATGAGCCCGGCGATAAATAGAATCCCCAGGATCGGATTCAGGGCCGGCTTGCCCGGATAGTTATGACGCCCGTTCAAGTCTCCCTTAATATTGAACATTCCGGAAATAGAGGTAATATTTTGCAACGTTCCGTTTACCTTTTCGGCAATGGTCATTTCCTGATTTTTCCAAAACAGCAACCGGTCCACCCGGGCATCTTGATTTCTCAATAAATAAAGAGAGAGGGGAGCAGTAATAATGATAAAAGGAACCAAGAAAAATAATAATTGTTTAATTGCCGACTTATTCCATTTTTTAAATAGAAGAAAACTCAAGGGTAATAGGAAAAAGATTCTGCCCGGGGTATAAGAATTAAAGGCAAGGCCGGCAAATAAACCACTAAGTATTAAAAAAATCCTCGATACCATAGTTTTCGCGAGCCACTGCGCTTGCGGACTAAACTCGCTCGAACTAGGTATCTGCGGGCTTTTTTTATTAGACCCCCCTGTCGCCATGAATAGGAAATATATAGACGCGAGCTCGAGAAATAAAAGAAGTGTCGCTTCAAAGGAAAAGCGGGCGAAATTGAAAAACCAGCGCGACGATAGAAATATAAGAGCGGATAAAACAAAAAACAACGGGCCTTGTTTATTAAAAATCTTCTTAATTATTAAGTAAAAAAATAATACCGACAAAATACCAAAAAGGGCAGAGGGAAAACGAAGGCCAAAATTATTTACTCCAAAAACTTTAAAGGAAAAAAAAATGATATAGAAATAAAGAGTAGGATGGCCGGTCGCTAAATTAGAATAAGGTTGGTAGGGGGTTCCCTCTAGAGATTTAGCCAATCGGCCAAATTCGACTTCGTCAAAACTCAAGTTCTGCGGGACTTTATTGAATTGGAAAAAAATAATCGACGCCGATAATAGAATAACAACGATCAAGCCAACGAATTTTTTAAACCTCATACCTGCCGGTTAAGTCGTAATACTTAATTCTAAGAATATCAATCATGGTCTCGACAGAATCCCTCAAAAAATTAACGTTCTTCGTTTCCACGTGTCGCCAGATGACGGGGACTTCAATAATTTTAAATTTTAGCCGCCTCGCCAAAAACAAGAATTCCAAGTCAAATCCAGCCGAAACAGATGACCCTTTGGCGCGTCTTGTATCGTGAAAAACGCGGAGTTTATCAATAATTTTCAAAGCGGCTTTTTTTTCAAAAAGTTTAAACCCGCACTGGGTGTCTTTGACACCTTTCAGCCCGATGATGAGATTTCGGACGACAATAAATCCGGAAGCCATGAGTTTTCTTAAAAACGGGGCACCGGCGCGGCTGCTGTCGCGGGACCCGACAATTACTTTCCCTCCGGCCTCAATTTGGGCGAGCAATTTTCCCGCTTCTTCGATGGGGGTCGCCAGGTCGATGTCGGAAAACATTACGTAATTCCCCTGGGCATGATTGATACCGGTAATGACGGCAAAGGCCTTGCCCTGGTGGGAGTTTTCAACCAAGCGGAATTTTAGAAATGTCTTTAAATATTTATTTTTAATAACCGTCTTTGAAGAATCGGTCGAACCGTCGTCGACGATAATGACTTCAGAAAACCGGTCGTCTCCTGCGGTAAAGTTTCCAATTTTATCCAACACTCCTTTTTGGATGTTGGCCTCTTCGTTATAGCAAGGGATGATTAAACTAATTTTCATGACGAGTCAATTTATATATTTTAACACCGCGGACTCTCCACTCTCCAACAATTTCAGTCGGAGCGAAGTAGGCGATATCCCAGAGGGGATTACCGATAATGGGCGAACATTTTTTTTCGCAGACGACAAAAAGCTCGTCGGCTTTCTCCATCGAGTCCGTTTCATTCGGCCGTTTTCCCCAGATTTCCAAGAAATAGCGGTAGGTGGAATCGGAATATTTTTCCGGAAGGGAAGTAACGGTAAATTTGTCTGTTTTTACATTTTCGTAGATTTTTTGGGCAATATTTTTTGCCAGGCCAATCTGATTATTTGGTTCCTCCTTCAAAAACAAGTAATTTTTTGAGTTTAGGAACAAAAATGCGATTAAAAACATAAAAACCAAGACTTTGTCGAAAATTCCGCGCTTGAGAAAATCAGACAAAATTCTGGCGATGACAATGATATAAAAAGGGTAAAGCATTCCCAAGTAATGCGGGTGTTTTACCCCTGGATAAAGAGAAATGACGATGAGCGAGCCGATGAAAAAAATAATGAAGGCCCGGAAATAGTATTCCTTCTTTTGTAGATTGAAAAAAAACAGAACGAGAATAATAACAAATAAAACTAATGCCAAAACATTATTAAACGAAATGCTAAACAGATATTGGTTCAAGTCGGAGAACGTCGAAACGAGGGTAAATATTTTTCCGTCACCGATTGCCTCGCCGCTTTGAAAGAGCCGGACAAAATTCCTGGAGTTGAGAAAGTTATGCCGGAGGTCAAAAATCAAAAGCGGGATCATAAAAAAAACAAACGAAGCGACGGAAATTGAATAGTTGATGATTTTTTCTCCTCGCGATTTGACATTGCTTAAAAAATCTTCGAGCCCGATGATTAATACCGGTAGCGCCAGACTCATAGCCAAATAGTGGAGTTGAACCGAAAAGGAAAAGAAGACGCCAAAAAGAAAGTAAAAAACTTTTGATTTGTTTTTAAGAGCTTTCAGGAAAAAAAATACCGTCAACATTGAAAATAACGGCAGAAGATTCGGATTCCAGGAGAAACGGGAAAGTTCGATCAAAACATAGGAAAAACTGGTTAGAAATGTGGCAATAATGGCGACCCTCTCGTTAAAAAAATGGCGCGTCAATAGGTAAATAACGGCCAAAAAAACAATAGAAAATACCGCCACTCCATAGGCCAAACCAACAGGGTCGAGTTTGAACAAAGCCAACCAAGGAGCGATAAAGTAATAGTAAAAAGGACCCAAATAAACTTGGCCGACCGAAGTAGGCGCGCCGACGGCGGGAAAGTGTTCGAAGATGATAATCCTTTTGACAACGATGGCGTCTCTCCCTTCGTCTCCCAGAAACCTGGCAAATTCCGTCAACCGGTAAAGCCGCAAAAATGAGGCGGCGGCGATAGTGACGATAATGATCCAGTTTTTTGCTACAATATTTGTAAGAGCACTGAATATGCGCCGCATATATCCATATTTTACCTTAACTTTGTTGGTTTTTTTGAGCACGATGATTGTTTGGCTTCCGTTCATCCTCCACGTCAACAACCGCGGATTTGACTACGTTTACAAGCACTATGACGGGCCTCTTTATGTGATCGCGGCGAAGAACTTTTATACCAACGTCCCAAAATATTTTGCCGCCCACCTTCCTTTGTACCCCGTCTTGATAAGAGCGGGGAGGGAAGTTCTTAACTTTGTCGGTCTGAATGCCGACCGCCTGGCCTATTTGAAGTCGATGCTTTTGGTCAATTTGGGGGCGACGACCATTTTGGCAGGATTTTTTTATTTTATATTGAAAAAATTTCGTCTAACGGCTAGACCCTGGCTGCTTACCGCGGTATTTCTTTTCCTCCCGAGATTCTTAATTATAAGAACCGTCGGAGCACCGGAAAGTCTGTTTTTGCTTTTCATCCTTGCGTCGCTTTATTTTTTTGAAAACCGCCAATACTTGTGGGCGGGGTTATTCGGAGGGCTCTCGGTTATGACCAAATCTCCGGGCATTCTTCTTTTTGGTGCTTACAGTTTGGTGATCGTCGAAAGATTACTAAAAACCAAAAAAATCGATAATCGGTATTGGTGGTTATTATTGATTCCATTAGGACTCTTGGCGGTTTTTTTCATCTATTGGCGCCAGTACGGCGATTTTTTTGCTTACTTTCACTCGGGGGATAATATCCACCTGGTTTTTCCTTTCTCCGTTTTTGACTTTCAAAAAACCTGGATTGGCACCGCCTGGCTAGAAGAAATTATTTTTTACTTTTTCTTGTATGGTTTAACCGCTTTGACGCTATGGAAAAGCAAATACAGAAGTTTTTTTTATTTTTCTCTGGTATTTTTCATCGCCACGCTTTTTATCCAGCACCGCGACATTGCCCGCTATTCGCTCCCTTTGTGGCCGCTCGCGGTAATTGCCTTTGAGAAGTTTTTTACCTCGCATAAATTCAAAACTATTTTCCTACTGCTCTTAATCGGGATCTACTTCTATGCGTGGAATTTCTTGCCGTACAATGTCATGCCTATTGCCGACTGGGCGCCGTTTCTGTAAAATTAAATTTCATGACCAAATTTATAAAAAAAAGATGGTATTTGGTTTTAATTGTTTTGGCGATTATCATATTCGTCTTTGTTCAAAATAGAAAAGCCTCTTCGTCTCAAGATCAGCGCGACACCTACAGAATCAAAAAAGAAACATTAGAAGAAACCCTGTCCCTATCAGGAGAAATCGACGCCGACGAAAGAGTTGTCCTTAAGTTTCAGACTTCGGGCCGCCTCGCCTGGGTCGGCGTCAAGGAAGGGGACACGGTTAAAAAATACCAGACGATTGCTAGCCTTGACCAACGCGATTTGAAAAACCGGCTCCAGAAATATCTAAATACCTTTGTCAGTCAACGGTTGAACTTTGAACAAACGCAAGACGACTACTGGAACGAACAGTTTGACATATCAGAAACCGTAAGAGCAAACGCCGAGCGCGTGTTGCAAGACGCCCAGTACGACTTGAATAGCGCCGTTTTGGACGTTGAGCTTCAGACCTTGACGGTCGAGTACGCCAATTTATGGACGCCGATAGAAGGAGTGGTGACGAGAATCGACGTACCTTTTTCCGGGGTCAATATCACCCCTGCGACGGCGGAATTCGAGATTGTCAACCCATCGACGATTTATTTGTCGGTGACGGCGGAGCAGTCGGACGTCATTTTGCTTTCGGAGGGAATGCAAGGTGAGATTGTGTTTGATGCATACCCTGAGCAGACTTTCTCCGGAACGATCGATTATATTTCGTTCTCTCCCGTCACCGGAGAAACAGGCACGGTTTATAAAATAAAAATGCTTCTTTCGGATGACGCCCAAGAGCTGCCGCTGAAGCTGGCGATGACAGCCGACGTCGAGTTTGCCCTTCGGGAAAAACCCAATGTTTTGGCGGCACCCCTGAAATTTATCAAAGAGGATAATAAAGGAGACTACCTCGACATAGAAAGGAAGGGAAAAAGAGAAAAGGTCTATATCAAAAAAGGAGAAGAAATCGGCGAAAAAGTGGAGATTAAAAGTGGGGTAATAGTCGGAGATCTCGTTTATGATTAAATTGGTTGACGTCTCCAAAATTTATGCCATCGACAGCGAATACAAATTCTTTGCCCTCAAGAAAATTAACGTTGAGATAAAAGAAAAAGAATTCGTCTCCATTATGGGTGCATCGGGTTCGGGTAAGTCGACCCTTATGCACATTATCGGGTTATTGGATTCTCCGACAACCGGAAAAGTCTATATCGATAAACGCGAGATCTCTAAAATCAACGACGACGAACTGTCACGGCTTCGCAATGAATTTGTCGGTTTTGTTTTTCAGCAATTCAACTTGATCAATAAACTAACGACGCTGGAAAATGTCATGTTGCCGACTATATACTGCCGGCGCGATTTTGACTTTGACCCGCGAGATCGAGCTATTTCGATTTTGACCGATTTTGGCATGAAAGGGAAAATCAATTCCTACCCGAACAAATTGTCGGGCGGCCAGCAACAAAGAGTGGCGATTGCCAGAGCTTTGATAATGAGGCCAAAATTAATTTTGGCCGACGAGCCGACAGGAAACCTGGACAGCAAGACGGGCCACGAAATTATGGACGTGTTGGCTGAGCTAAATGAGAAAGACAAACTTACTGTTGTTGTCGTTACCCACGAAAAAGACATCGCCGCCTACGCCAAAAGAGTGATAAAAATTAAGGACGGAAAAATTGTATGAAAAACATTGTTTTCATTTTCAAATCGGCCATCGACGATTTCTCGCGAAATAAATTACGAACTTTTTTGACCAGTTTGGGAATTTTAATAGGCGTTTTTGCCGTGGTAGTCCTCATTGCCTTGGGGCTCGGCTTGAAAAGATATATTTCCGAGCAGTTCGAGGCGATGGGCAAAAACACGATCTATCTTGTGCCGGGACGAATCCTGTCCGGAGGCGGATTTACCGGCAGCGCGTCATCTGTTACTGGCCGGTTTGATAACCGCGACTTGGAAACTTTAAGAAAAATTGACAATGTTATCGCTACAGGTCCATTGACTTTGAAGTCGACCAAAATCAAAAGCCTATTAAAAGAAGACTTCGCCGACATTATGTTTTCCTCCGAGGTTTTGCCAGACGCGATGGGTTTTGAAGTTGAAGAGGGAAGATTTTTTGACAAGGCCGACGTCAATAAAAGGGCCAAGGTGATTGTCGTTGGCAGCAAAATTGCTACTGACTATTACGGTTCGGTATCCGAGGCAATCGGGAAAAAAATCACCATAGACGACGTCAAATTTACCATAATAGGGGTAACAAAAAGCAAAGGCGGGGGAGGGATGGGAGGTTTCAACTATGACAACTATCTGTACGGCCCTTATACGACGGGATACATCTTTAATCCAGACAAAAAATTTTTCCGGTTGATGGTAAAAACCGAAAACGAAAACTACGTACCACAGGTCAAAGAAGACATCAAAAAAGAATTCTTGAAGCGTTATGATGAAGAAGAGTTCAGCATTGTCGAACCGACCGAGCTCCTCACGGCGATCACTTCGATTTTCTCGGTTTTGAATTTAATACTGGTGGCGATAGCGGCGATATCCTTAGTCGTCGGCGGAATCGGAATTATGAACATAATGTATGTAACGGTTTCAGACCGGATAAAAGAGATCGGCATCAGGCGGGCGATCGGGGCAAGACGTTCAGACATTCTCTATCAATTTTTGGCCGAAGCGGTGCTGTTGTCGTCGATCGGAGGACTCCTCGGTTTAGGCTTGGCTTATTTGGTGGTGTTTTTAGTCAAGAGTGTATTTCCGGCTTATATTGACTTGATATCGGTAATACTGGCTCTCGGGATCTCTTCGGCGATCGGGATTACTTTCGGAGTCTTCCCGGCTCGAAAAGCCGCCAGCTTGGAGCCGGTCGAAGCGATTAGGTACGAATAATTTGTTTTCCGATAATTGGAAGTTGAAAAGGAGTTTTCAGATGTTGAAGATAAAATTGAATGCTTTCTAAGTGGTCAAAAGCAAATTCTTCTTGGGAGGGAAGTTTGTCCAAGTCGAACCACTTGATTTCTTTGACTTCTTTATCGGATATGCCGATTTTCTTAAGTGGTTTTACGAGGTAGATGAAAGAAATGTTTTGTCTGTCTTCTCCGCGGCGATTGGGATTGTCGTTTAGCCTGAAAAGTCTTACGATTTCCGCTTCATATCCGGTTTCTTCCCGAATTTCCCTCAAAGCGGCTTCTTGAGTGGTTTCTCCCTGTTCGACAAAACCGCCGACGAGGGCATATAGATTGCCATTGGTCAAGTGAGGAGCACGCTTCACCAATAAAAGCTGGTCGTCCCGGACGACGAGCATGTCGACGACAACGTGGCGCAGAAAATTTTTATTGCCGTTTTCGAAACTACAGTTGATCATACCGAGATTATACTATTTTTGGCAGTGCGGGCAGAAAAAGGAACTGCGGCCGTGGTGTTTTACCCGTTTGATTATCGTTTTGCAGATCCGGCAAGGTTTTCCTTCCTGTTGGTAAACCAAAAAGTGTCTTTGATGTCTGCCTTTTGAGCCATCAG
>MGAT01000006.1:32186-37353 GCA_001789855.1 Candidatus Roizmanbacteria bacterium RIFCSPLOWO2_01_FULL_44_13
AAGGCCTCGTCGGCCCCGGACGAACCCTGGTCTTTGATCCCGTCGGCGATGACTTTTTTAACAGCCAAATAAAGAAGGTCTACCTCGTTATTTTTCAAGGAATTCGCCAATCTCTGCGGGTGGACCTTGGCAATGAAAAGAGCATCGTTGGCATAGATGTTACCGATGCCGGTGATTTTATCCTGGTCCATCAGGGCGACTTTAATGGGTCGGCGCGAAGGCAGGATTTTCTTGAAATAGTCGACCGTGAATTCCTTCGACAATACGTCGACACCCTTCGGCTTTTCCGGCTTGTCGGTCAATTTAATCCAGCCGAATTTGCGCAGGTCGTTAAAGAAAAGTCCGCTCCCTCCCCTAAACTTGATGATTATTCTTGTTGTGTTGGCCGGTAGTTTATTGCCCTTGGTGAAAGGAATGGGATTTTTGTAGCTGGCGCTTTTGACGTTTTCGGCAAAAAGCATTTGGCCGGAAAGCTTGAAGTGGACATTTATGTATTTTTTATTGCTCAACGTCATTACCAACACTTTGCCGAATCGTTCGATTTCAATAATTTTTTTGCCGACGGCCTGCTCTTTTTGTCCGACGAAGTTTTTCAGGGAAAGAATCTCAATACTAGAAATCGTTTTGCCGATAATATTCGGTTTCAACTCTCTTTTTATCGTTTCAACCTCGGGTAGTTCGGGCATACCTTTTGACAAAATTTAAAATATTTTTTTTGAAGTTCGCCTCGGAGAATTTTTCCGCGGTGTCCCGGGCGGCTTTTTTCACCTCCAGATATTTTTCTTTTGGTAAATTTGTTAATTTATCGATTTTCTTAATCAACGAATCTTCGTCCAATTTATTAAACAAATAGCTATTGATTCCGTCCTCGACGTACTCGGGAACCCCGCCTGATCGGTAAGCAATAACGGGCAATCCGTACCCCATCGCCTCAACCAGAGCGATGCCAAACTCTTCGTCTCGCCCGGCGGAAAGAAAGGCGTATGCCTTTTGATGAAGATTCTTGAATTCCTGGTCTTTTACATTCCCCAAAAACTCAACCGTGGGTCCCGCAATCGATTTCAAGTATGCCTCGTCCCGCCCGGTGCCAACTATCTTCAATTTGAATTTCATTATATTGGCGGCGCGAATTAAAACGTCAACGTGTTTGGCGCGGGCGAGTCGGGAAACCGTTAAATAGTATCTACCCCTCTTGTCATTCTGAGCCGTAGGCGAAGAATCCAGCGAAGCGCTCTTTGGAATATTCACCGGGGGATAAATCACCGCGGCCTCGCGGCGGTAGAATTTTTGAATTCTTTTTCTCGTTTCCTCGCTATTGGCGATTAAAAAATTGGGCCGTTGTGAGGATTCATAATCCCAGAGTCTCAAGAAGTGGTTGACGATATAGGCATAGAAACGGACGATTAAATATCTTTGCCATTCTATTGCCGTTTCATAACCATAAAGGTAGCGAGGAGGGTGATGGATATAGCTCAGGTGGACGGTTGGCTTTTTTGTCTTGACGCCTTTGCTCATCCAGCTACCGGAAGAGGAAATTACCAAATCATAATTAGAAAAGTCAAAGCTTTCCCAAATCATCGGAGTCAAAAAACGGAAAGGAGAATAGAATTTTTTAAGAAGCGGGATTTTTCCAAACCACGAAACTTTTATTTTCCAGTTTTTGAACAAGTGTTTATGGGATCCCAAAGAGTCATAATCATAAACTAAAGTGAAAACGTCGGCTTCGGGGAATATTTTTTTCAGAGCGACCAAGACGCGTTCCGACCCGCCGAATTCGGCCAGTTGATCGTGTACCAAGGCAACTTTCATTGGAAATATTCTACAGCATTTTGCGGTTCGCAGATACCTGTTTTGAGCGAACGTTCGTTTGACAAGTACCGCGGTTCGCGAAAAATACGGTATCGAGAACATGAGTAAAGTATAATATTCCAATGAACTTAATGATTGCTGTTATTTTGGGAATAGTCGAGGGCCTGACGGAATTTCTGCCGATTTCTTCGACCGCCCACCTGATAATTTCTTCCCGCCTCTTAAATATTCCCCAGACCGAATTTCAGAAATTTTTTGAGGTTTTCATCCAAGCCGGGGCGATCCTGTCAGTGGTTTTTCTTTATTTCAATTACGCTTTTAAAAACCCGCTCCTCATTAAAAAGGTGGCCGCCTCTTTTTTACCGACGGCTTTGGTCGGATTTTTGCTCCACAAAATAATCAAGGAAGTATTTTTCGAATCTTTTGCTTTGATTATCGGTTCCCTGGTTGTCATCGGTTTGCTCTTTATTGTTGTTGAGTATTTGATTAAAAACAAAAAAATCGAGTTGTCCAAAACGATCAAAAACTTATCCTGGACGGATGCCCTGATTATTGGATTAGGACAATCTCTAGCAGTGATTCCGGGAATATCGAGGGCGGGAATTGTCATTCTTGCCATGATGGTCAAAGGTTACCGACGGGATGAAGCCGCCGTCTATTCGTTTCTTTTGGCAGTTCCGACCATTATTGCTGCTGCCGGTTATGATCTATTGAAAACAGATTTTGCTGTTTTATCTGAACCAGATAATATATTATTTTTGTCGGCCGGTTTCGTCGTCAGTTTTATTACCGCCTACATTTCCGTAAAATGGCTAATCGGCTATTTGAAAAAACACTCGCTAATTCCCTTCGGGGTCTATAGAATATTATTAGTTATTCTTTACTATGTATAAAAAACTTTTCTTCGGCCTGCTTTTTCTTATCATCATTGGAGCGACAACCTATGCCGGATTTTATTTTGGAAACAAAGAGAGAAATACTGAACTCCCAACACCAAAAGCTTCACCTACGACCTCTTCGACCAAGCCAGTTGTTTCTCCGAAAGCCGTTGAAACCACAGACGAAAGCATTG
This sequence comes from Candidatus Roizmanbacteria bacterium RIFCSPLOWO2_01_FULL_44_13, assembly GCA_001789855.1. GTDB lineage: Bacteria > Patescibacteriota > Microgenomatia > UBA1406 > GWC2-37-13 > GWC2-37-13. The sequence continues at coordinate 35,068 of MGAT01000006.1, forward strand.
TTCCGCTAACCGCCAATACGGTCAGCTTTGGCAGGTCCAGCAACACTACCGTTCTTCGATACCGGGGAAAGATATACGACGACAGCGACCAATTCAATATAGAAGGCAAGGCGGTCGCCGACGAAAGTTTATACCAATGGTATGGATTGGTAGACGCACCGGCCGGAGTTCCCGCCGGTGAGTTTATGCTGGACGAAGTATTTGGGTTCAAGCTAGCACCCGATAAAAAGAGCTTTCTTTTTGTTATGAGGTGGAACGGGTCTTATTATGTCTATTATTACAATCCGGGAGGCGCCAATAAATTGGCCTTGGTGAAGAAGTTCGCCGAAGGACCGAGCAGCGTTCCCAAAATAGACCTGATAAGCGGCGACGGCAACTATGCCTCTTTTAATATGTACAGCTGTTGGAACTGCGGCGGACACCAGCCGGAAGCCATGCTTTTGAATTTATCGACGTTGAAGATGGAAATCATCGGCAAGGTCTCCTACTTTGCCTGGAAGGAAAATGGCAATTACGAATACAAAGAATACCAGGTAATTCCGTGCGAGGGCGAAAGCATGGGGGATTGCTTTGAGAAGCCGGAAAATTTGCCCTTGAAAACCGGTAAATTTATGTTATAGTATATTAATTATTCGAGAAGACTTTTAAACTGCGCCTTGTTTAGGTTTATAGGAACTTCTGAAGATTAAATGACAATATCTAACTCAAATCAATACAGAAAGGGGGTGAATATATAATGGATAAAAAGAAACTTTACGTTGGAAATCTTCCTTGGAGCATGACTAACGATTCCCTGAAGGAATTGTTTGCTTCATACGGAGAAATCGTCGAGGCAATCGTCATCACAGACAGAATGTCCGGTCGATCAAAAGGATTCGGTTTTGTCACTTTCGCCGACGAAGCAACTGCTGAAAAAGCGGCTGCCGAGATGAGCGGAAAAGACCTCGAGGGAAGAAAAATCGTCGTTAATGTGGCGAGGCCTCGAGAAGAACGACGCCGATTCTAATACAAAAAACACTATCTGATTTGCTTCCCTGTAATATAATATAGGGATAAGAAGAGGGTAGTGTTTTTTTGTCTCCGTAGTTCAACGGATAGAATAAGGGCTTCCGGAGCCTTTGATGAGAGTTCAATTCTCTCCGGGGACACTCAACTCGCAGTTTCCGATATGAAATGAGGATTACTGCGAGTTAGTCCTGAACGATAGTGAAGGACAAGGGCCGGTGGCGCAATGGCAGCGCGCCGCATTCGCATTGCGGAGGTTGGGAGTTCAAGTCTCCTCCGGTCCACAATAATTTGACTTCTTTCTTAAATTTAGGTACTATTAAATCATATTTACATAATACAAGTTTAAAGGTTCTTTTATGGTTAAGATCAAAGAACGCAGAATCGCTCTCCTTTTGAGAAAAGAAGGAAAAAGTTATTCCCAAATAAAAAAACAACTACACCTTAGCAAAAGTACGCTGAGTCGTTGGTTAGGTAAATATCCATTAAGTAAAGAGAGAATTAGTGAGCTAAGGGATAATAATCAGCAACGAATAGAAAGCTTTAGAAACACCATGTTTAAAAAAAAAGAAAACAAAATGCTGGGCTATTATAAAGAACAACAAAAAAAACTTTTACCACTAACAAACAGGGAATTATTTTTTGCTGGCCTTTTTCTTTATTGGGGAGAAGGAAATAAAGCAACACCAAGTGTAGTAAGTATCAATAATACCGATCCGGAAGTATTAAAATTTACTTTATTTTGGTTCATCAAAAGTCTTCAAATCCCAAAAAACAAAATAAAAGCCTTTCTACACTTATACAGAGACATGAATGTTCATGAACAAATGAATTTTTGGTCTAAGACCTTGAATTTATCACTAGATCATTTTGATAAACCATTTATAAAGAAGACTAGGCGAACTGACTTAGATCAAAAAGGTTTTGGGCACGGAACGTGCGGGTTGAGAGTTTCCAATACAATTATCAAAAATAAAATCCTGATGGGAATAAAGGCGGTTTCGGATCTCTACGGGGAAAAAGCCGTCAAAATTTGATATAATTTTGTCCAATTCCATAGGAGCCGTAGTTAACCGGTTATAACGCGATCCTTATAAGATCGATGCAGAAGGTTCGACTCCTTCCGGCTCCACTTTCTTACTTTACTCTTACTTTTCTCTTATCTTATATATATTAAATATTTTTAAGTCGTTTCCGCTAAATTAGTGGAATAATTTGAGACTTTACTTCTTAGGTGGTAAAATTGGTTCTCATATGCCGAGGTAGCCAAGGTGGTCACGG
>MGAT01000006.1:37404-46363 GCA_001789855.1 Candidatus Roizmanbacteria bacterium RIFCSPLOWO2_01_FULL_44_13
AATGAAAAACAAAGTATCAAAAAGGCTTTTTAACGTCCCCGCCTCTCCCATTAGGAAATTGGTTCCTTATGCGGTTGCCGCCAAGAAAAGGGGAATCAAGGTTTACCATTTGAATATCGGCGACCCCGACATCAAAACACCAACGGTAATGCTGAAAGTTTTAAAAAGTTGGTCGAGGAATCCGGTCGGTTACAGCCAATCCCAAGGCGAGCCGGAATTTATCGACTCATTGGTCTATTATTACCATAAGGTCGGCGCCAAATTTATAAAACCGGAGGATGTCCAGGTAACAACCGGCGGATCAGAGGCGATTGCAATGGCCTTTTTTGCCGTTTGTGAGCCGGGAGAGGAAATAGTTGTTTTTGAACCGTTTTACACCAACTATAACTCTTACGCGGCGGTAACAGGGGTGAAACTGGTTCCGGTTAAAACTAAAGGAGAAACCGGTTTTCACCTTCCACCAGCTAAGGAAATTGAGAAAAAAGTCACCAAAAAAACCAGGGCGATTTTAATCTGCAATCCGAATAATCCAACAGGCACGGTTTATACAAAAAAAGAAATGAATACGTTGTTTGTCATCGCCAAAAAACACAATTTATTTTTCATCAGCGATGAGGTTTACCGGGAATTTGTCTACGACGGCAAAAAACATTTTTCGATTTTGAGCTATATGAAAAGAATGCCGGAAAAAACTATTCTTCTCGACAGTATGTCCAAGCGCTACAGCCTTTGTGGAGCTCGACTCGGAATGCTGGTTTCTAAAAACCGCGATGTCATGGCGGGAGTTTTGAGGATCGGGCAGGGGAGGCTGTCGTCCGGCCTGATCGATCAGCTTATGGCGGCCAAATTGACAAAAGTGGAAAAAAAATATTTTCGAGAGGTTCATAGGGAATACCAAAAGCGAAGGGACGTTTTATACGCGGGTTTGAAAAAAATTCCTGAAGTTTTTTTGGAAAAACCGGAGGGTGCGTTTTATACGATTGCCCGCTTGCCGGTCAAGGACGCCGAACATTTTTGCCAATGGTTGTTAACCGATTTTCGTTTAAATAACGAAACAGTCATGATCGCGCCGGCGGCCGGATTCTATGCGACACCCGGCTTGGGCAAAAATGAGGTAAGGATCGCCTACGTTTTGAACACGCGCGATCTTGCCAAAGCGATTGAGATTTTAAAACAAGCTCTGGTAAAATATAGGGGCGAATGAATGCGGGCGTAGTTTACCGGCAAAATGCTTCCTTGCCAAGGAAGAGACAGAGGGTTCAATTCCCTTCGCCCGCTCCCGACGACATGGATCTTAAGAAAGAAATCGATAAATATCTGGAAACCCAAAGGTTGATGTCCGTTGCCACATACGGCAAAACTCCTTGGATCGCCAACGTATACTACGTCCACGACCCGGAACTCAACTTGTATTTTTTGAGCAAAAACTGGAGAGAACATTGTCAGGCGATTGAAATCAACAACAAAGTTGCCGTCGCCATTGCCGATTCTCACCAACCAATCTATAGGCCACAAAAAGGTTTGCAAATCCATGGTACGGCAAAATCTGTAGATGTCGTTTCCGGTTTACAATGGATGTTTAAAATGTGGAATAAATTGATAGCGGGGAGCAAAGGAGAAAAACTAACCGATCCAAAAAAATTCTTGGATGCCGGACTTTCAAAGGTTTATAGAATTACCCCGAAAAGAATAAAATTCTTCAATACCGAACTCTGGCCAAAAGAACAATTCAAAGTATTAGACCTTTAAATGTCTGTTTATAAAGATAATTAACCAAACAAAAACTAAGAGAAAATAAACGGTTTCGAAGACGGCGTTGAGCCAGTTGAAAACAAAGGCCGCTATTATCAAAGAGACCTGGACGAACACCAAATTATAGGAAAACTTGATAAAACCTTCTGATTTTGTCGCCCTCGCCATAACAGGCTCCAGTATTGTCCAGAAGAAAAACATAAGAGTTGCCAGGAGCCAGTGCGTATAGTAAAACTGGTGCAAAGGGAAAAATCCGATCAACCCAAAAGAGAGAACAGCCAGAAGCCACAGGATTTTCGTCAATAAACTTATTTTGTTTGCGAACTTTTTGAAAACATAAAATACAAAACTCAAATCCAATAGGGCCTTTCCGACAAAAAGAAAATTAAAAACATACAGCTGCTGCTCGGTCAAAAAGACGCTCATTTCGGAAAAGGTCAGGTCGCGGAAGTTATAATTTGGCAGCCCTGTTGCCAAAAAAAAGAGCGAAGAAAGAAAGAATAGAGACGAGAGGATGACGTTGTATCTGAATAATTCAATCCGGCTTTTATGCTGATTTTCCATATAGGAGCTGTTCAAAAGCTTCTTGGTCAGATTTATAGGTTAGGGTTTTTTTCACTTTGTCAACCGTCGCAAACTTGGCGTCCATCATTTCCCAATCGTGATTTTTGGGGTCACCGCTTATATATTCCATCAGAAAATAGTAAACAGTTTTTTTTATTAAATCCCCCTGCCATTGGTATTGATAGTTGGTTTTTATTGGTTTATCGGAAATTATTTTTGCCTTGACCCCGCCTTCTTCCTCAACCTCGCGGAGTGCGGCTGCCTCCATAGATTCATTGGAATCGGTATCGCCGACCAAACCTTTGGGAAAAACCCACCCCTTGTGTTGCGAGTGCTGGGTAATGAGCCATAATTTTTTATTACCCACTGTTTTGTAAACGATTCCGCCGGCAGAAGTTTGATTAACGATTTTCATAGCCGATTGCCTGTGTAATATTTTTAAACCCGTCTTTTTTCAGAAGATCGATCAATTCCAAATTGATTTGGGATATCAGTTGCGGGCCTTGGAAAATCATTCCGGTAATGAGCTGAACCAAAGAAGCGCCCAATTTGATTTTTTTGTAGGCGTCTTTGCCCGAGAAAACTCCGCCGCAGCCAATAATGATTAATTTGTCGCCATATTTTTTGTAAGCCAACCTGATCAGTTCATTTGATCTTTCCTCGCACGGTTTGCCGGAAAAATTTCCTACTTTAAATTTCTTGACTTCGGCAGGAACGATAGCGGGGTTTTTACGGTCTTTTTGGAGGTTGCCGAAGATAGCGCCTTTGACCGATTTGTGTTTCACGATTTCTCCGAGCATGGCGCTAACTTGGGCGTTGGTTTTGTCTATCGGCATTTTGACAAATACCGGTTTTTTTAATCTCAACCGATCGATCGCTGAAAGGAGAAGGCGAAGATTTTTCGGCAGATAAAAACTGATTTTTTTGGCGTGAATTAAATTGGGACAGGAAACGTTCAGTTCGTAATAGGAATTTTTTACGCCCGATTTTTCAAAGGTTTTTAAAGCGGCTATGATGTCTTTAATTGCATCCGGAACGATAGTTAAATTTTCCGAGTTGCTCATGCCGACGCTAATTCCGACGGGAATTTTGAAGTTTAGATTTTTTAAGTGTTTGGCGATAGTTTTCGCGCCTTTATTTCTGAATCCTTTATTGACCATCAAGGATTTTGATTTTGGCAGCCGGCCGAGCCGGGGATAGGGATTTCCTTCGTATGGATAGTTGGTGATTGTTCCGACGCTCTGAAAACCGAAGTCAAGATAATACAAAGCCTGAGTCAGGTCGGCGTTATAATCAAATCCGGCGGCGAGCCCGATCGGATTTTCAAAATTTATTCCGGAAACTTTTTGTCTTAACGATTTGTCTTTATAGATCAGTTTACTGCCGACCAGTCTAATGAGAGGGGTAGTTGCTAAAAACTTCCCCCTTTTGACCATGACGCTGTGGATAAATTCGGCGTCGAGCAAAAAAAATACTCTCTTGATGAAATTTTGATAGACAAAAGCGTAAGCCGCCGTGTGTAGTTCAAACCGTTCTTTTTTTAAAAAATAGTATGTCAAAATAAACAGGATAAAACTGATGAGGGCCGATAAAGTACAGTAGATGCAAATGCTTTTAATGATGGTAAGCTGGATGTACATCAGGTAAAAGGAAAATAAGGCGCCGAAAGCCGACTGAAGAATGATCCAGTAGCGGAAAAGTTTTGTCTGTGTTTTTAACGCCAAGACGATCAACAAGGACAAAAGGCCGTAATGGAAAGCGCCGATTAGCGCCAGGGGGACTCCAAAAATTATTGAATAAGGGCTGGTCAAGACTTTCCCGCAGTCGATAAAAAAGGCAGGAATGAGGGGGTTAATCGTGCAAGGAGGAATAACTTTATTGAAGTGCTCCCAGGTTAAATAGATCGAATCAATTAATCCGGCAGCAGCTAAAAATATCAAGAATAGAAGTTTAATTAACATTTAGCGGAGGGTAGAGGATTTGAACCTCTGTAGGGATTACTCCCTCGAGTTTTCGAAACTCGTGCAATTGGCCGCTATGCGAACCCTCCTTACCCTCATATTTTACCAAAGCTGATTGTTAAAAACCGGCCATTGAGGTAAAATATATGAATTATTGGCGCGTTGGCGAAGAGGAAACGCAGGTGTCTGCAAAACACCTACCGCGCCGGTTCGATTCCGGCACGCGCCTCCCGCGCTAGGAAGGTGGGCAGGACGGTAATGCGCGAGTCTTGAAAACTCGTGAGCGTAAGCTCTAACAGGTTCGACCCCTGTACCTTCCGCTTTTTTTATGAGCTGTGTTTTGTGCGTCTTAACTATCGGTGGGGGATTACTGATCGCCCGTAAGTTGGGGATAAGCGACATGGTGTTTGCGATTTGGCTCTCCGGATTTAACACCGCAATTGCTTTTTATTTATCCTCCAAAATCAAACAAAAAATCATCGGAAATAAATTTCTTTTAGCCTCTTTATTTTATTTATTGGCCTATCTATACTTCCTGAAAACCGGGCAAATGAACAAAGAAGTCTTTGTCGGCCTGACGGTCGGCACGGAAGTCTTTTTTGTCGCTTACTTCATCGATAGAAAATGGAGATTAATTCCTTTTCAAAAAATAATTTTTCCGTTATTCTTTCTTATTTTAGCGACCTTACTCGCAGCAGCTCACTAGGCTTTTCAAAACCGCCCTGATGTTTTTGAGGAGTTTGGCGAAGAAGTCTCTCATAATAAAATAGTAACAAATATGGTAAAATCTGTAAATCAATATATGTTTTATCAAAGTCCAACTTACGGCCAAGTTGATCTCGAAAAGCTGAAAGAAATCGTTTCCAAATTCATGGGCGGCGATAAAACCGCCAAGTATGAAATTATTGTTGGCACCGACTCCCAAAAGATCGAAAACAACAAATACGATTTTGTCTCGGCTCTGATTATCCACCGCGTCGGCTGGGGCGGAATCTACTTTTGGAAGCGCCTGATTCAAGACAAGAAGATCTCGTTGAAGGAGAGGATCTACCAGGAAGCGACCATGTCACTTACAACTTCGGAAAACTTCGTCAACTTCTTCAAGACCAACGGCATTTCCAAATACAACATTCAAATTCACGTCGACATCGGGCACAACGGCGAAACGCGCGATCTCATCACAGAAGTCGTAGGCATGATCAGGGGGAGCGGATACGAGGTGAAGATCAAACCCGACTCTTACGGAGCCTCAAAAGTAGCCGACAGGTACACTTAACTCAAATATTCTCTGATATTGTTTTCGTTCACGGCAAACGATTGTCCTTGACCGGAAACAATTTTGTAGGCGACCTTTCGGACAATGCCTTCAACGGTTCGCTCCAAACTCCTGATTCCGGCGTCAAATCCTAAAGGTCTGGTGATCCGGCTCCAGACGGCGTCGTCGATTTGAACATTGTCGAGCCCCAAACCGGTCTCTTTCAGCAACCGGGGGAGGACAAAATTTTTGGCGATGGCGATCTTTTCCGCGTCGGTGTAGGACGGCATTTGAATCACTTCCAATCGGTCCATTACCGCTGTTGAAATATCGTTGGTATTGTTGGCGGTGGCGATGAAAAGAACCTGGGAGAGGTCAAACGGATAGTCGAGAAAATAGTCGTTGAAGTTCATATTTTGAGCGGCGTCCAAAAGTTCGATTAGGACTCCCATAATGGAGGCGCGTGATTCGGGCGTAATCCTATCGAGCTCGTCCAAAAGGATGACAGGATTTTTAACTCCGGCTCGCCTGATAGCCCTAATTATCATTCCCGGCTCCGCTTCGCTTGAAGTCTTTGATTGGCCGCGTAGGTCAAGAGCGGAGGAAAGTCCGCCGAAAGGAATCCGGACAAACTTCCGCCCCAGAGCTTCGGCGACCGACAGAGCCAGAGTTGTTTTACCGGTTCCGACCAACCCCATAAATAAAAGCGTTGGAGCGTGGACGGCCTCGATTTTCAAAGTGTGCTTTTGGATGATTAAAACCGATAAATATTCCAGAATTCTTTCCTTGATTTTTTGTAAACCGTAGTGATTTTTGTCGAGGGTTATTTTGGCTTTGGCGATGTCCAAAATATCTTCGGTTTTTTTGTTCCACGGCAAATTGGTAATCCAGTCTATATATTTGGTGGTGATGTCAAGTTGGGACAAATTGCCGCCGTGTCTTAAAGCCAAGTTGATCCTTTCTATCTGTTCGATAGCCTTCTCGTGTAAGAGTGACGGGAGATCGGCGCCTTCCACTGCCGATCTTAATTTTTCTATTTCTGACAAGCTTTTCTGATCATCCATATCGTTAGCAGACGAAACTTCCTATTGACAAAAGTCAATTTTTTTATTATAAATAGAACACTGAAATTTTATTATAAATTCATTTTACCATGAAAATCAAACCACTTTTCGACTACGTATTAGTTAAACCTTTAGAGGGAGAAACCAAAACTCCTTCCGGAATAGTTTTGCCGGATACAGCCAAGGAAAAGCCCCAGGTGGGCGAGATTATGGCTGTTGGCCCGGGCGGCGCTAATGATGAAGGAAAGGTCACCCCGATGCTAGTCAAGGTCGGACAAAGGGTTCTTTACAAGAAATGGGGTGGAAATGAAGTGAAGGTAGGCACAGAGGAATGGCTCCTTATCGAACAAAAGGACATTATGGCAGTTGTCGAATAATTATTAAAAATTCATTAAATAACCGATATGGCAAAAATAATTAAATACGGGGCAGACGCCCGAAAAAAACTCTTGGACGGCGTTAATAAATTGTCCGACGCGGTCGCAACGACTTTGGGCCCTAAAGGCCGCAACGTCGCCCTCGACAAAAAGTGGGGCGCTCCGAGCGTCGTCCACGACGGCGTGACGGTTGCCAAAGAGATCGAGCTCGAGGATACTTTTGAAAATATGGGAGCCCAACTTGTCAAGGAAGCCGCTTCCAAGACCGCCGATGTCGCTGGAGATGGAACGACAACGGCGACGGTTCTCGCCCAATCATTGGTCCAGGAAGGATTAAAGATGATTACCGCTGGCGCCAACCCGATGGTAATGCAAAGGGGACTAAGGAAAGCTGGCGAATATGTAGTTGAAGAGCTAAGAAAATCAAGGAAACAGATCACTTTAGAAGACGCCGCCTCGGTGGCGACAATTTCTGCAGGGGATACGGATTTGGGTAAATTGATCGCCGACGCCTTAAAGGCGGTTGGAGGCAAGGACGGAGTCGTCACGGTTGAGGAAGGAAAAGGACTAGAGACAACCGTCGATCACAAAGAAGGGATGCAGTTTGATCGGGGGTTTGCTTCGGCCTATTTTGCCACCGACACCGACAAGATGGTCGCCGAGGTCGAGGACGCCTACATTTTGATTACCGACAAGAAAATTTCCGCCGTTTCCGATCTTTTGCCGTTTCTGGAAAAGTTTGTCAAGATTTCCAAGAACTTGGTGATTATCGCCGACGAGATCGAAGGCGAAGCACTGGCAACTTTGGTTGTCAACAAGCTCCGAGGGACATTCAATACCTTGGTCGTTAAGGCACCCGGGTTTGGCGATAGGCGAAAGGAGATGTTGGAAGACATCGCCATCTTGACTGGCGGAACCGTGATATCAGAAGACCTGGGCAAAAAGCTCGACAGCGTTGAAGTCGAAGATTGTGGTCGAGCCGACAAAATCAAAAGCGACAAAGAAAATACCTCGATCATCGGAGGAAAAGGCCAGAAATCAAAGATCGAAGGAAGAATTGCTCAAATTAAAAGGGAGCTTCAGGAAACGACGAGCGAGTTTGACCGAGAAAAACTCCAGGAGAGATTGGCCAAACTGTCTGGCGGAGTCGCCGTTATCAATGTCGGCGCAGCGACCGAAATTGAGATGAAGGACAGAAAAGAAAGAGCGATCGACGCCGTGGCCGCGACAAAAGCCGCCCTTGAAGAAGGAATCGTTCCAGGAGGAGCGGTGGCCTTGCTCAATATCAGCCAAAAGATGGACGGAGCAAAAATGGCTAAGTCGACCGATGAAAAAATCGCTTTCGACATAGTGAAAAGGGCGTTGGAAGCTCCTTTTGCCAAATTAATCGAGAATGCCGGAGTCGATCCGGGTCAGCTTTTAGCCAAGGCCCGCGAAATTTCAAGCGAAGGAATGGGTTTTGATGTTTTGGCATTGGAATCGACGTTGGAAGCCAAACCGATCGATATGGTTAAAGCCGGGATCATTGATCCTTTGAAAGTAGTTCGAACCGCAGTTCAAAATGCCATCTCGGTTGCCAGCATGATTTTGACCACCGAGGCGCTTATAACCGACAAACCGGAACCAAAGCCGCCTCCACCTCCAGGAGGGGGAATGCCCGACATGGGTGGAATGGGATATTGAGAGAGACTATGGTATGATAATAGGTAGATAGGTGGTGATAAAATATGGCCGATAAAAAAATAGGCAATGTTTCCCACTACTACAACCATTTGGGCGTAGCAATAATTGAAGTAACGGCTCCTTTTGCGGTTGGCGACACCTTGAAGTTTGTCCGACACGGTGATAGCGAAGAATTATTTCAGCAAAAAATCGAATCGATTCAAGAAGAACACAAGCAGATAGACAAGACCAAAAAAGGACAAAGCGTCGGCATCAAGGTTGACCAGATCGTGCACGAAAAAGTCGAGGTTTTCAAGGTGTAAT
>MGAT01000007.1:0-184 GCA_001789855.1 Candidatus Roizmanbacteria bacterium RIFCSPLOWO2_01_FULL_44_13
TCAATAACTAATCTTTCATGATTAACCCATGGGGAGACTGCGTGGTTGACGGGGTTCCGACCCTAAAATGTCTAGAGGTGGTTTTTGGCAACATTCTTTTTATGGCCTCGGCCTTTATCGTCTTGACGCTATTTATTATGTTCATTGTCGGCGCCTTTAATTACCTTACCTCATTCGGAAATGC
>MGAT01000007.1:308-429 GCA_001789855.1 Candidatus Roizmanbacteria bacterium RIFCSPLOWO2_01_FULL_44_13
GCTCCGAGCCTGTTTAAATTTGAAATCGGCCAGTAAAATTATTCTGCCTGTGGAGTGACAAAAATTACTTTTACCCCGCTGTCTTCGGGAATTGGAGAGGCAATCCGGCCTCTTTCCTTGA
>MGAT01000007.1:443-556 GCA_001789855.1 Candidatus Roizmanbacteria bacterium RIFCSPLOWO2_01_FULL_44_13
ACAAAGACGAGGAGCGCTAGGCCGATGGCAATTAAAATTAACCCGACATTTTTCATAAATTTACCCTTTCTTTAATTACATACCGCGGCCGTTTTTGGATCTCGGTATATATT
>MGAT01000007.1:659-2443 GCA_001789855.1 Candidatus Roizmanbacteria bacterium RIFCSPLOWO2_01_FULL_44_13
TAGCCCGGCCGTAACTCCAAGATAGGTGGCTATCCTCAATGGCCGCACCGAGAAAGAAGTAATGCCGTCGAGGGCAAAATTGATCATTTTCAAAATTCCATAATGCGTTTTTCCGGCGAACCTTTTTTCCCTCTCAAAGTAAACATAGTCGGCCGGGTATGATCCCCAGGAGACGAGGCCGCGGAGAAATCTCGACTGCTCCGGGAGTTTGTTTAAGAAGTCGACCACCTCGCGGTCCAACAGGCGAAAGTCGCCGACGTCAGTCGGGATCTCTGTGTCAGATAAAAAATTAATGAACCGGTAGAAAAATTGGGCGGTAATTTTTTTGAAAAATCCGTCGACCTCGCGTTTGCTTCTTTTGGCATAAACGATTTTTGCCCCGACTCGCCATCTTTCCAACATTTTTAGAATTATTTCCGGCGGGTCCTGCAAGTCGGCGTCAAGAGAGATTACTGCGTCACCTTTAGCAACTTCATACCCGGCGGTCAGAGCCATCTGGTGGCCGAAGTTGCGGTAAAAACTTATCAGTTTAATATTTTTATTCTTGGCCCCCTGTTTTTTTAACATTTCTGGAGTCTTGTCCTTTGATCCGTCGTCGACGAAAATTATCTCGTATTGGTATTTTTTGACAACAGGAATGAGGCGGTTTAGGAGAACTTTAATATTATCCTGTTCGTTGTAAACGGGGATGATGACCGATAAAAGAAAGTTATTTTCCATGGAGTTAATTATATCATTTAGTTGGTTACGGGGCCGGGAGTCGAACCACGGTCTAGGAGATTATGAGCCTCCTGTGCAACCGTACACTACCCCGTAATTTGAAAGAGCAAGTTTATTATACCACTTAAAATTATTTAGGAAGACACTTTGCTATTAAGAGTGACGATTTCTAGTCCACCATTTTGAGCCTTTATAACATCTAGTTGTGTCATATCAAATGACAGATTTCCTGAAAAATCAAGTTCTCTAAGATTTTTAATATCCAACCTTCCTTGGTATAGAGAATTTCCCGCAGGGATGTGAGCATGAAGAGTGATAAACAATCGGTTCGGCGGTCGAACATCTGTTTCTTGTTGTCCCCAAGCCAACACAACATCATAATAGCGGGCAGTCTCAAACACTTTTCGTTCTTCTTCGGACAAGCCAATCAGATTTGTGGTGGGATCAACGGGAATAGCTTGATTATCTTTAAGCACCTCTAAAAAAATGTGGGCGCCGGTCCTCTTTCCTACAGGGACCTCCTTAAACAACGGAAGATTGTTGTCGGATCGGACAATATTTATAGGCTCCATATCTCCATCAGCATGGTTAACGACGACATCGAGTCCTGACTGCTGAGCTAACACAGCATACAGAGCAGTAAAGTGACCACATATACCGTAACCGCGATCTAAAGTTTCAGCTAAAGATGCTTTGTAACCAGATTTTAATGTTACATTTTGATCGAGCCAATCAAGTTTTTCTAGACTATCTAACTTAATTTCTTTTCGAGCAGCTTTACCAAAATATTTAAGAGTAGATCTAGTCAACTCCATGAGTTTCCTAAGTTTTGGCTCAGCCGGTAAGCCCGTAATCTTTGTTGCTTTTAACATCAACTCGTCTAATTCTTTACTTTCTCCTACGACGACATTCCCATCTATTTTTGACTGGGCGGTTATCTTGTCGATTGGAGTCTTTCTTAGAAGAAGCGGGATTATGAAAGCACCAGTTTTACCGGCCAATTTGAGTCGGGAGATATCAAAGTGAGTTTTACCTAATCCGAGAGATTTTAATTCTACCCTCGG
>MGAT01000007.1:2542-12391 GCA_001789855.1 Candidatus Roizmanbacteria bacterium RIFCSPLOWO2_01_FULL_44_13
ACGGAGCGGGGTGTGGGTGAGGGAATGATGATGGCGATCTCGTCGGGTTTAAGAAGATTTAAATCGTTTCTGATCGTTTTTTCCACTTCGGCGGTGCTTTTTTTCTTGACGATCTCGGTTTTCAGCTCGATGTTTTTCTTTTTTTCCTCCTCAAAATTTTGTTTATAGTTTTCATAAAATTTAATCTTGTCTTTATAGTTAAAGATGTTTTTCAGGAGGGAAAAAAGCAAAAAAACCACCAAAAAAATGCCGACGATATTTTTTAGAGCCTTCATATAATGAGTATACCACTCGGATCTAGCGAAACGTGATTTTAGTCTTAAGCATCGTCATAATTCGCGAAGGGTCGGCTTTGGTTTTGAGGCGACCAATGACAAGCCCGATGACGGCCTTAGGGTTTTGTTCGACTAATGCCTTATTCTCGATTAGAATTTTTTCTATCTCCGAATTGAGTTCTTCATCCGGCATTTCTGCCGGCAGATAAGAGGAGACTATTTCGAGTTGTTTTTTATTGCTCTCGACGAGTTCCGGGCGGCCGCCCTTTTCAAAGGCCTCGATCGACTCTTTGAGCTCGCGCGCCACCTTTTTGAGAACCGCGACCGTTTCCTCGTCCGTCAACTCGCCCTTTTTCTCGATTTCCTTATTCTGGACTTGCGCTATAATGAAACGGAGGACGGACAAGCGGTCTTTGTCGCCGGATTTCAAAGCGGCAATTTGATCTTCTTGTAATTTCTGCCTCAACATAACATAATTATATCCTATGAGAAAAAAATCGAGAAGAGACATTTTGGACCTGGTGAGCAGCTTTCAGGCCCAAATTAAAAACAAGCCGGCGCTGCCGCAGATGTCGACAGAGCTGAGGATGATGAAGTTTAGAATCAGACCGATCCAAGGGGATTTTTCCGCCGTGGACCTCAAAGACGAAGATTTTATCAGGGCGCTTTGGAGCCTCGGTAAACTGGACGAATTTTTTCAGAAAGAAATTATCCGCCTGACTAAAAGAGAACGACAGATATTTATCAAGATTTTCGACGACCTCTACCACCGATACCAGCAGGAACTGAACCGCGTCAACATATATAAAGGGCGACCGGCTTCAGAGGAAAACAAAGTTCTTGAGATGGAGATTTTCAGGGAAGGCACTGGCCGGAAAATAAACTAATATGCAGAAATTCCCCGTCGTTTTTGACCTCGAGACCAAGTACAGCTTCCGCGAATTCGACGACCCGAAGCGTCTTGAGGTGAGCGTCGCCGCGCTCTACGATTATAGGGATCACCAAACGAAGATTTTTGAAGAGAAAGAACTGAATAAACTTTTCCCCATTCTCGAATCCGCCTCTTACGTCGTCGGTTATAATGTCGCAAATTTTGACATTGCCGTGCTCCAGGCTTATTATCCCGGTAAAGTAAGCGTATTCACGCCATTCGATATTCTGGACGACATCAAGAGTAAAATCGGCCGGAGAATATCCCTAAACGAAGTCGTCGGCGCCACCCTGGAAAAGAAAAAATCCGGGCACGGCCTCCAGGCAATTAACCTATACAAAGAAGGGAAAATTGACGAACTAAAACAGTACTGTATGGATGACGTCATGCTGACAAAAGAACTATTCGAGTATGGAATAAAAAACGGGGAGATCTTTTATTTGACCCCCAACGGCAAACTCTCCATCCCGGTCGACTGGAAAAAATACCTGGAAGAAGAAGGCAACAGCGACGTCCCCTTGACCCTGCCATTTTGATTCAAGAGAGCTTTTTTATCAGAATTTTATCTACCCGATTATTATCCATATCGACGACTTCGAATCGATAACCCAATTTTTCAAAAACGTCTCCCGCTTTAGGAATTTTATCGAGGTGGGCAATCACCATCCCGGCGGCGGTTTGGTAAATGTCTAAATCCCTATTAGTCAGACCCTGCAATTGCAGCTTCTTCTTTAGTTCGTATATGGAAACTGTTCCGTCAACTAGAAGCGACCCGTCCTTTCGGGTGACAATAAGGGAGTCGTGAACACTTTGTGACTTGATTTCTCCGACGAGGGCTTCAAGGATGTCATTTAAAGTGACCATTCCCTGGATCGTACCGAATTCATCGATAACAAGGGCGATATGAGTGGGAGAACGACGGAACATCTCTAGGACTTTAATTGCCTTCATTGACTCAGGGACCAGGTGCGGTTTAACAATAATATTTTTTAACTCGTCCGCGCCAAATTTTTTATTGTCAAGAAAGAAGATTAACAGATCTTTGGTGTGAACGACTCCAAATATTTTTTCCTTTTTTCCCTCGGTAAATATGATTCGGGAATGTCGGTATCCGGTAAGGTATTGGCGCGGCTGTTTTAAGAATTTTTGAATATTGAAGACCGACATTTTGTGCTTAGGCGTCATCAGCAACCCGACTCTCAAATCATCCAGTCTCAAGGCGCGCTCAATTAATTTCTTTTCCGTCTTGCTAAAAATCCCCATATCGGTTCCTTCGCGGATAAGAATCCGGACCTCTTCCTCGGTAATTTTAGACGAGATAGTTGGCTTGAGACCCAAGATTTTAAAAACGAACTCCGTCGACAGACTCAATATTCGTATCACGGGCGACGTCAATCTTGAAACCGCCGTCATAAAAGGCGCGGCAAACGAGGCAATTTTTTCCGGGTTGCTCAAGGCAATTCTTTTGGGAACGAGTTCTCCAATAACAATTGAAAGGTAAGTAACCAATGACATAACCAAGACAAAGGCAACCTGTTCATGGAACAGGCCGATTAAAGGAAGGGGTTTTATAAGTAATGATAATTGTGATACCATCCCCCGGTCGCCGACTGCTCCGGCCAACACGGTTACCAAGGTGATTCCGATCTGAACGCTGGAGAGAAAAATATTCGGCTTCTCTGCCAAGTCAAGGGCGACCTGACTTTTTAGGTTGCCGCCTGCCGCCATATTTTTCAAGTTGCTTTTTCTGGAGGAAATAATGGCGATTTCGGCCATGGCAAAAAAGCCGTTAAAGAGAATAAGAGCCAAGATGATGAAAAAATCCATATATTAATTAAGCAAATCTATGCTCTGATTATAATAAATCGCTTTGTCAAATTCCGCCCTGGCCGCCTCAAAAATAATATTTTTTTAAACATAGTCCTCCAATTTTATCAGACTTCCAATAAATGCCGTTGACTTTGCCGTTTTGATATAATATTTTTGTTCAATGAAGGTAATTCTTTCCATCTTTCTGATACTGGCCCTATTGATAGGGGGTGGCGTTTATTTCTTGCTCCAACCAAAAAATCTTGGCATTACCTATGCCGATACGGATTTGAAATCCATCACGGAAAAATTAAAGGTTACCTATGAATCGCTCCCGCCCGGAAATCCAAGTGGCAAAACCCTGATCGCTTCCGGCGCCCACCCGGTCGACTCCACTTTCTCGAGCCGCGAGCTGACGGCGGCCGCCGACAACCGCTACAAACAATACGTCTATTTTCCTTTCCGCAACGTGCAGATTAGAGTAAACGCCGACGGGACGGTTGAAGGCTCGGCCAAGGTCGGTTTCTCGGACGCCGTGAACTATCTCGTTGCCCTCGGCGTTTCCTACGATGACGTCATGGAGGGAGCAAAAAAATTCAAGATTCCCAATGCGAGTCTTCCGGTTTATCTAAAAGTTTCCGGAACGGTTGAGAATAATCAAAGCAATATCAAAGTCGACGCGGCGGAAATTTCTAGGATTCCGATACCCCAAAACCTCGTCAATCAATACGGCCCGGCAATAAACGATTTGGTGGAAATGGTACTCGAAGAACGCCAGCCCAGCTACAGCATTGAAAAACTCGAAGTCGTTGACGGCAAGGTTCACTTCAAAGGCACCTCTCCCGACAAAGAAACCGCCGTAACAAAGTTATAACTTGATGGATAATGGACAAATTAATCAACAAAAAATGCGTACCGTGCGAAGGCTGGATGAAGCCGTTGACGAAGGAACAGTTTGAAAAGCATCTGCCGGAAGTCCCGGATTGGGCTGTAATTGAAGACAAAAAGATCGAAAAAGATTTCAAATTCAAAGACTTTAAGGAAGCCATGACTTTTGTCAATAAGGTGGGAGCAATCGCGGAGGAGGAAAACCACCACCCCGACATCAATCTTCATAACTGGAATAAAGTAAAAATCACTCTGTCAACCCACGCCATCAAAGGTCTCTCTGACAACGACTTTATCTTGGCGGCGAAGATAGATTTACTTACTGTGTAGCATAACGCATACCGTAGCTTTTTTCTATCTGGCTTTTCTTTCCGAACAAGACTGCCAATTCGCCATCAACGATAATACGGCGTGAATCCATGGTTGCTAACCTTGTAATTCGCTCACCCTTTTTAAAGCCCCCATCTTCTATAAACTGTCCTGGAGTAATACAGATGATATTGTCCCCAAACATGGCAAATTCGTGTTCGGTGAAAACTGTGTCGCTTCCGCCAAAATATATTCTGCCGTGGACCGGGTGATATCCCGCAGGTAGATTTACCCTGTGAATTGCCCCACACAATCCCATTTCCGAAAGGAGCCGGGTGTTCGGATCAAGACGGGGATTGTCGGGTTCCTGGGAGCGAAGCACTTGTAAATGACCTAATAAAGCGGCGGTAAGGGTGGGAGACGATTGTGCTACCCAGCTCACTATTGGATCGGGTTTTCTCAAGGCTTCAAATAACATAAGGGAATTATAATAGATAGCCCGTTTGTTGTAAAATAAACCATCTTTTTTGGTAAAATAGAATTGTACTTTTATAACCAATATCCCCTGTAGCTCAATTGGTAGAGCAGGTCGCTGTAAAACGTTGCAGCTTTCCCGAGTAATCGGGATTGAAAAATCGGGCTAATTCGAGGAAACCCGCCCCAGGCGGGTAATCTCGAGCTAAATTCATGTATAAAACGTGATAAATGTGTAGAGACTATATACCCGAGTCCGATGTAACATCGGACAAGAAATAGTCCACCCCTTAAAGCAATTTAAGGATAAGTGTAACGACAAGGTTTGGAGTTCGAGTCTCCACGGGGGAGCAAGTCAATACTTAATATAACCAAAAGATATGGAAAATGTTGATATAGATATCTTAATCAAACAAGCAGAAGAACTAAAATCGGTTGATTACGACTCACCCAAGGTTCTTTTATGGAAAAAAAGGGCAAAAAATTTTATTTTGACCAACTACGAACGCGAATATAAACAAATCTTAGATCGAGCTTTGTCATTTGACCAAATAATTATGAGTGAGGGGCATGCACGACAAATGCATTTAAACGCCTTAAACAAAGCAATAGAGTTATTAAACGACTTAAAATCTGAGCCTAAAATAGTTAAAAATAAACAACAGCCGTTACCAAAAGAAATAAAAGAATCCTCGCATAAAGAATCTAAATACGGAAGAGTAGACGTAAAAGGTATGGCGTTTTTTGGAGATAATGCAGTAGTTAATCAAGTCGTTATTGGAGACCTGGTGAAGGCATTAGAGTCTGAAATAAAAGAGCGTGTTGTTGAAGGCGAAGAAAAGAAATCCGTTCTAGATAGTTTAAAAAAGATTACTAATAATGAAACTTTTGCGAGTGTAACAGGGGTTGTTTTAGGTGAAGTGTTGAAGAGAATTTCTAGACCTTAGGAATTTTTTACTATTAAAATTGGTTTATGATTATTCACATATTAATAACTATTTTTTTCTTCTTCATATTAATGTATTTAAGCGTAAATCTATTAGGTCTTTTTGTAAGAGGTTTATTTCCACAACAAGAACTTAATAGAATAAAAAAGGAAGCGCCAGAATTTATTACAATTGCAGGTAGTGATAAAAAATATATAAATCAACAAAAACGAACTACTATCATTGCTCTTATATTAAATATTGCCTTTTTTTATTTACTATTTCGTATTTGGAATATTGGAGTTGTGATAGTGGTATTAATAATTATGGCAGGTAGACTACCAGATTTACTGTGGGACATAAAGCATGGTAAAAGAACTGACCCGAAGTTAATGAAACATAATGCTTTATTTTATGTATCTGCCTTTTTACCTTGGTTTGCATTTCCAGTCTTATATTACTCTCTTTATCTTTTTTGAAAAAATAATATGCCCACCAAAAATCAATTTACGAAAACTTTAAAGGTTTTGATAGATGATTCAGAAGATAGGTTTCATAAAACCTTAAAAAACAAAGAACCATTTTGGGTTAATTTTGAAGCGTGGAGAACATTATGTCAAGATACCATCGACCTTATTTACGGTCCCAATAGCAGAAATTTAAATGACTTTAATAGCATTCGATATTCTCTATCAGAAGCTGGTGTTAGTCACGAGCAACAAAATATTACTTTTGTTGTAGGGCTTATTACCGCGAATCAAAAATTAAAAGGAATGTTGTTAACGGTTAATAGTTATTTACAAGAAGAAAGTGTTCGTCTTAACTCGATATATCCAACTATCTTTTTATCCCACGGTGACAAATCGAAAAAATTAACAGACAAGTTAAAAGAATTTTTGATAATACTTGGAGCTACGGTAGTCGATGTTTTGGAAGAAGCAAATAGAAATTTATCCATAGGAGATAAAGTTAAATTATTAATGAGTTCTTGTAATTGCGGCATCGCTCTAATCACAGCGGAAGATAAATTAGTAAGTGGTAAAATGGAAGGAAGACCAAACATTTACCACGAAATAGGCCTGATGGAAAAAAGCGAGAATATAAACCCAAGAATGATCCTTCTTAAGGAAGATACAGTTACCTTGCCTTCTAACTTAAGAGAAAAAGGCTATACAAAATTTAATAGAAGCATTTTTTCCGAAATTTATCCTCTTATAATTAAGGAGTTAAAATCATTTGGTTATCTTTAAATTTGTAAGCAATAACCATCTTTGTCTTAACTCTGCTAAATGTTGAAAATTATTTAATATATTAAATAAGCTCTCCATAAACCCATCTGATAGAATTAGATTAATTTCTGAACTCGGGAGCCATTTTAGATTTAGAGCTTTGTGACAGCCTTCTTATTTTAACTATATAAGATGTTCAAACCATCTTGGTATAATAAAATCATGAAGAAAATAATTACTTCATTACTTCCATTTTTAGTTTTTATAGTTCTATTAGTTGTTCCTACTCTTGCCCAAGATAACCATACAGCACGAGAAGAGAACGAGGGAAAAGTAGTCTGGAACAAACTTCAAGCCAAGCAAATATCCTGCGATGAACTATCTGATGGGGATTTTGGTTCGCTTGGCGAATACTATATGGGGCAAATGGTTGGAGATTCCCACGAAGCAATGAACACTATGGTGGAGCGTATGATGGGAAAAGAAGGCGAGGAGCAGATGCATGTTGTTATGGGAAAAAGGCTTTCAGGTTGTGATACTGAAGTCGCCCTTCCTCAAGGAAGTTCAGGCTTTATGCCGATGATGATGGGATCCGCCTTCTCCCGATGGTCATCGGGATTCGGCGAGACGAAGGGAGGCGTAAATCCTATGACGGATTTTGGTTTGCTACTTTTTCTTTTTTGGATTATAATTTTCGTTGATTTGATTCTTCTTGGAGTTTGGCTCTGGAAGAAAATCACAAAAGATAAGAAATGAAACTCGGTATTATATTACAATCCAACAATCCAGAGCACATCTGGAATGCTTTGCGTTTGGCCATAACATCACTCAAAGCCGAGCACTTTGTAACGATATTTTTGATGAATGAAGGAGTTGAGGTAGACACAATTGATGATACAGAGGATTTTGATATTTCAAAAAAACTTGAGAAATATAAACAGCTGGACGGCAAGATATTTGCTTGCGGCACCTGCCTTAAAGTAAGAGGAAAAGCAAAAGTTGAGAGCTGTCCTACCTCGTCAATGGAGGAGCTTTTGAAGATGATTGAAGAGTCGGATAAAGTTTTGGTATTTAGTTAAAAAGCGCTAATAACTGCTCATAAGTTCTATATGCATCCAGTGTGGCGAGCCATAGAATATGGTACACTTTGGATTATATAGGAGGAGGGCGACTAACCTTCATATGAAGCCATTAATATATACATTGCGCTTCTTTATTTTCGGGGCCATTCTTTATTCCTTATTCTACTTCCTTCCGGGAGCGGCGGCTCAATCAGCCTGCGGCGAAGATGCGTTCCGCACTTGCATGGAAGGGAAAACTTCCGAAGTCAATGCCTGCGGCCAGAGATGTCCGCAGAAGGAAAAACCTTGTTTGCCTGGCGATCCCCCGGGAGCCACCTGTTATGGTTATGACGAGAGTTGTTTAAACGCTTGCTCCTCGGCCGCCGAACAGGAATGCCGAACCAAAACGACCTGCCCGTCACCGGAAACCTCACAGCCGAAAGCACCAACAACTTCCGCGTCCTCTCCTACACCGATTCCCACATCTCCGTCGCCCGCGCAAACCGTCCATACGGTTGATGACTCGGAGTTTAAGGGAGAAACAAAAGCGCTCGTAAATACGAAACCACAGAAAAAAACTAAGACGGACTTACTTGAACTTAAAGGTAACGATTTGGGAGCTATCATTTCGATTTCCGGCGAAACCGAAGTTATGCTGCCTGACGAAACTATTATTAAACTGAGTGAAGGAGTTAAAAACGGCACTATTTCGCTGCCATACGTACTTCCGGAGAAGGCACAGATTTTTACCGGTGATGAAACGATTGTAAGAATTGGAATAGGCGGCGGGGTAACGATCACTGTTGACGCATTGAGCGAATATACGTTGGATAAATTTGCTGTGGATCGTTCACGTGCACAGCCGAACGTTTCAACGCGCATGCGCCTCAAAACCGGCAAGGTAGAAGTTGATATAGCAAAAGGCCAATTTACTTCGGATATGAAGATTGCAACACCTGTTAATACAGGGACGGTTACCGGGACACATTTCGCCGTGGCATATGACAGGAAGACCGGAATAAGCATTTTTGAGATCTACGACGGTACCATTAAAGTCACAAATAACAAGACAGGCAAAACTATCGCCCTCTCATCGTCTTATGACAAACCCATCAAGCGCGTTGAAATCGGAAAGGACAACAAATTTATCTATAAGACTGCTATTGCAGGAAACGAGTGGAGCGCGCGACAGACACTCCGGATATTTGTTGCTATTGGCTTGATCTTTGCTGTCATCTTCGGATTGTATGGTAGAAGGTTGACAAAAAACGGACTCTCTTTTATGATATCTCTAGTGAAGACCAACTTTAACGTAGGCATTATCGTTATTTTAGCCATAGGACTTCTTGTTGGGTATCTTATTTATCCTTATATAAACCCATCCGACAAACAAACAACTCAGCCACAAAATTCTAAAACTACAACACAATCAGGCTGGACCACGTTCTCGGATAAACAATACGGAATTTCTTTTGATTATCCTCCATCCTGGAGTGTCAGTCAGGTATCACAGGTTTTTGAAAACGGCGATCTTATTGCAATTCAAGTTTTAGGTGACACTCAAAAAGAAAACACAGAGTTTTATGATGGGGGTCGATTTATTGTGATGACTCCGGTGCCGACTGATCTTGATTTGGACTCGTGGATAAACAGCAAATATACAGCTAACGATCAGATTTCAGACGTAACTATAAATGGAGTGGTGTTTAAAAAAGTCTATACCTGCGGATTTGGATGCTTTACTTTCTATTACACAGTTATTAGCGGTAAGATTTATGGAGTAAATACCTTTGCCGAAGGGGTAAAAAAATCAGAACACACAAAGACAATTGACCAAATGCTTAAAACCCTCGTACTTCCTAAATAAAAGTTTCGAACATAGTCCATCCCTCGGAGCCAAATTATTATTTACAATAATCGCTTGTTTTTCCGCTTTCGTAATCTGAT
>MGAT01000008.1:0-8368 GCA_001789855.1 Candidatus Roizmanbacteria bacterium RIFCSPLOWO2_01_FULL_44_13
TCGGGGTCGGCCGACTTGGCAATTATCGTAGCCGCTTCGTCGATCTCGCTCATCGAAAGATCCTGTCCGCCGACGATATTGAATAAGACTCCCCTGGCGCCTTCTATTGAAACGTCCAAAAGGGGCGAAGAAATCGCTTGCTTGATCGCCGCCATGGCTCGTTTGTCGCCGCTCCCGATACCCATCCCCATTAAAGCGGTGCCGGAATTTTCCATAATGCTTCTGACGTCGGCGAAGTCAACATTTATCAGCCCTGGAGTAGTGATGAGTTCGGCGATTCCTTTGACTCCCTGGTGAAGAACGTCGTCAATTTTCCGGAAGGCCTCCAAAATCGGCGTTTTTTTGTCGACAATCGACATCACCTTCTGATTGGGAACGACAATCATAGTATCGACTTTTTCCTTAAGCTTGGCGATGCCGTCCTCGGCGGCAAATTTTCTTTTTGTTCCTTCAAAATCAAACGGCTTGGTGACGACGGCTACTGTCAAGGCACCGGTTTCTTTCGCGACCTCGGCGATAATCGGCGAGGCGCCGGTTCCGGTTCCGCCGCCTTCGCCCGCGGTGATAAATACCATGTCGGCGCCTGTTAAATCTTCTTTTAGTCTTTCTCTTGATTCCTCGCCGGCCTGGCGGCCTACCTCCGGGTCACCCCCGCTCCCTAATCCACGGGTCAAATTCTCCCCGATTTGAATTTTAATCGCTGCCTTATTGTTCAAAAGCGCCTGGGCGTCGGTGTTAACGGCGATAAACTCGACTCCGGCAATTCCGCCTTCGGCGATCATCGATGACAAGGCGTTTCCTCCCCCGCCGCCGACACCAACGACTTTGATTCTGGCTGCTTGTCCTGCTCTTGGCTTGATCAACATAGGTTAGGGGATAAACTGTTTGAAAAAATTTTTCAACTTGCCCACCGACCCGCCAATCGAAAAATCTTTCCAAATCCGGTTGAAATTTTTAAAACCGCCTTCGCCAACGGCAACATCCTCTGCACCATATAATAACAAACCGACGGTGGTGGCATATTGAGGATCGATTACCTCGTCCACCAGCCCGCTCACTTTATCGGGGATGCCGAGCCTTATCGGGAGGCCGACGACTTTTTTCCCAGTCTCTATCATACCGGCTGTCAAGGCGCCTCCGCCGGCGATGATTAATCCTGACGGAACCTGTTGTCCAAAAGCGCTCTTCTCAATTTCTTCGAAAACCAGTTTGAAAATTTCCTCGAGTCGCGGCGCAATGATTCCGTCGACCAGGCTTTTCAACGACACTTCGGTCACTTCCTCGGGAAGATTAAGGTCGTGGAAGTTTATCTCGGGAGTTTTCTTTTTCAAGGTTTCCGCTTCCTTTAGATAGCGGCTCAAGTGGAGTTTAATTTTTTCGGCGGAATCGAGGGAAACCCTCAACCCGACGGCGATGTCATTCGTAATGTGGCGGGCGCCGATCGGGATAGAAGAAGAATAGGACAAGGCGCCATCGACGTAAATGGCGATGTCAATTTTGCCGCCGCCGATGTCAACGAGAACCGCGCCCAGTTCTTTTTCCGTATTGGTCAAGACCGCATTGGCCGAAGCGGCTCCGGCGAAAACAAAACCACGGTTGGCTAGGCCGAGATCGTCAAAAACGCGATCGATGTTTTTCAAGTTGGTAAGGGATGCGGTAATGATATGGGTATCGACTTCGAGCCTGACTCCGGTCATGCCGACGGCGTTTTTTATTCCTGCCTGGCCGTCGACCATAAAATCCCTGGGTGAAACGTCAATAATTTCCCGCGTATTGGATAAAGAAATTGCCCTTGCTGCCTCAATCACTCTCTCAACATCGTCTTCGTTAATTTCTCCCTGCGGATTGGAAACGGCGACGATGCCGTGGGAATTCAATGAGGAAATGTGCGGCCCGCCGACCGAAACGTAGGCGGAGGTAAGCTTGTGACCAGACATCCGTTCCGCCTTCTCGACCGACTCTTCGACCGACGCCGTCACTTCGCCGATGTCAACGATTAAACCTTTTCTGACGCCCCGCGAAGGAGTGGTGTTAAACCCGATGATTTTAAGGTCGGGGCTCGCCTCGCTTTTTACGCCGACGATGGTCGCGATTTTGCTGCTGCCGATGTCAACTCCGCATATTAGTTCGTCTGCCATACTTATAGTTTTACAACTGGTTTTTCAAATCTTAAATCGATCGACTTAAAGTCCTGGCCTTTTATCTTGAACTGCCTGATGATTTGATTTAACTCATAAATCTGCAGCTCAATGTCTTTGGCCGCGGTAAAAATAATTTTCTTTTCGCCTACGTTACATACTAACATATCGCGGTCGGCAATATCAAGAATATCGACCCGTAGACCGGCGCGGTTTAGGTTTTGCGAAAATGAGATGCCGAGATTTATGTCGATCAAGTCCAAATAATCGCCCGCCGAATAGGAATAGTAATTCAGCTTTTGGTAATAATTTATGAGCGTCAAATCCCGGTTGCTTTCCTTGATTTTGGCGAGAATTCGACCGTCCTCGGATAAAATAAAATATCCAGCGCTCACTTTGAGAGCCGCCACCGGTTGGTAAAAATCGGGGTAAAGAACCAGCGTCGAAGGAAACTTTTTTGCAATTTTTAAGCTTTTAAGATACGGGTTTTTTTTCTTAATTTCTTCGGATAATTCTTTGTCGTTGATTAAAAACAGGCTTTGATCATGGTAATCAGTCAATCCGATTATTCTATGATCGATTTTGTCGTTTTTTATTTCCAAAAATTTGACTCGTGTTTTTAAATCAATAAAGAAAAATGATGACAAAGCCAACAAAAAAAAAGCTGCGGAAAAAAAAGATTTTTTAATTTTATGTGAGGACGGCGGCGGCGATTTTTTTGTCTCCATCGGTGGGGTTTTGAATTGACAACTGGCCGAAGTTTTTTTTATATAAGTCGATATTTTTTATCATGGAATTAATCAGTCGCAATAACTTCGTGCTCGGCTCTACCTGATGAAAAATTTCGCCGCACCCGGCGCGGGCAAAGATTTCGGCGTGCCTCTGTTGTTCCCGCCCGGCCGACCAGGGAAGAGGAATAAAAATCGCCGGTTTTTGCAGAGCGATTAACTCAAAAAAAGTATTGGCGCCTGCCCTGCCGACAATCAAATCCGATCTCGAATAAATATAGCCGATCTCGTCCTCAAAAAAATGTTTGCTCAAAAAATAACGATTTTGAAAGCCGCGCGGCAAAGATTGTTTGATCTTGAGCAAGCCTTCGTAGTCTCCATATTCTTTGGTTTCCCCTACTTGGTGGATAACAATAAAATCATGCACCAATTTGGGTATAATTTTTTTGATGTGCTCGTTTATGCTGTGGCTCCCCAGCGACCCTCCGGTAATGTAGATTACCGGGAAGCCCGGCGCGATGGGGAACGGAATTTTCTTCACGATAAAAATCGATTTTCTTACCGGATTTCCGGTAATAAGGGTTTTCCCCGGATTGAAATAGTGTTTTGCCTCGGGAAAGGCGACAAAAATTTTTTTGGCGAATAACGAAATAATTATGTTGGCAAGGCCGGGGCGGACGGTTTGTTCATGGGTGAAGCTCGGGATCTTGAAAAGATAGGCCCAAAAAACAATCGGCACCGCCAAGTAACTCCCGAAAGACAAAACCACGTCAGGTTTTTGATCGCGGACGATAAAAAAGGCATTAAAAAATCCTATTGGTAGGCGGAGAAAATTTCTCAAACTCCTTAGTGTTAAAACGCGGGTCAATCTTCCGGCTGTCAAGGAAATGAAGGGAATTTTCAATTTGGTAATTTCCTTATATTCGAGAGAAATTGTTTTTTCCGAATCCAGTGCGTATTTTCTTCCGACGAAAATAATTTCGATGTTCTTTTTTGTT
Source organism: Candidatus Roizmanbacteria bacterium RIFCSPLOWO2_01_FULL_44_13 (assembly GCA_001789855.1). Lineage (GTDB taxonomy): Bacteria > Patescibacteriota > Microgenomatia > UBA1406 > GWC2-37-13 > GWC2-37-13. The sequence continues at coordinate 3,865 of MGAT01000008.1, forward strand.
TTTTTGAGTTCCTCGATGACAGCGAGAGCCGGAGCCAGATGTCCACCCGTTATAAGGATTTTTGCCATTGACTAATTATACTTTAAATTGTAGTATTTTATTGATTGACAATTTGAGATTAAGAGCTCCGAAGTCTTTGCAACTAAGACACTATGCCGTAACCGTTACAGTCGGGTCGAAGGCTCTTTAATCTTCTTGATAGTTCCTCGAGCAAGGAACAGAAATATGCGACCCGAAACAACCACAAACATACAGAGCGACCTGCAAAAAATCGACGGCCTTCAGAATATTTTTGACAATAGTCTCGGTATAAAAAACCCGCCGCGAAAACTATACAATTATAACCCCGTTTTAGCCCGCTGGAAATTTGAACAGGTAAAGACTGACGAGGAAAAGCGGCGATTCAAAAAGTACGAAGCGTTTCAAGTCGAAACCGCCCTTCGGGAAAGAAACCACAGCGCAAAAAATTCGGTAAATTATCTCATCGGCACCGACGGCGCTGTTTATAATGAGTTGTTTCCGGACGAACCTTTCCTTAAAGTTCTTGAAAGGGGCCTCGCTTACAGGCAAAAAAGAGGCTCCAAGGAATTGGTCAGAGAACAAAAAGAAGTCGAGGGGTGGAAAAAAATCTTAGATCATCTTATCGACCCCGCCACCCTTTTGGGAACCAAGGCAGTCATCGTTTCCGGCCCCGGGACAGATCCCCAAACCAACTATCGGGACAACTTCGTCGATATATATGAACTGCGAGGTGGCTCCGGTTCTAAAAAAAGGTTGATAAAAATGACGCGCTATTCCACATCTTTATCCTGGAATCAATATTTTGACCGTATAAAAGCCTTAAACGGCGATTATTTTCAAGAAACCAATCTCCCAATCGACGCCTGGTTTCTTTCCCACCCTATTTTTATAGACCCCGCCTCCGACCAAAGAAGCGCTGACGAGATTTTTAATCAAGTCTTTGAATTCAGAAAAGGTTTTATGCCGGAAGACGACTTCCAAAAATTATTGATTACCTGCATGCCGGTAATCAATTATTATATAGACTCATTGTGCCAGAGCAATTTTGACCCTGGGAATATCGCCCTATCTTGGAATGCGGTCCTCGCAAAAAATGACTTACGTCATCAACCCGTTTTTCAAAACCTGGATCAAGAAATCTATTGGCTCGGCAGACAGGTCATTAGAACCGTCGCCGGCGGTTGCGGATCGTCATCAGGATTCAAACTGGGTGAGTCGTCCATTCCGCCCAATTCCTTGGAAAAATATCTCGCCAACAGCGTGGGAAAATACGGCCTTAAAAACAAGGAGTGGTTCGTTTGTCCCTCGTGCGACTATCACGCCGACGGCCCGGTTGGAGAGCAATGCCCCAGCTGCGGTATGACGAAGGAAAAATACGCCGCCAAAGGCGGAAAAGTCTGTTAGACCTTTACTCTTTTCTCGATATTTAACAGAATTCCGATAAGAGAAAATGAAATTAAAAGATTGCTTCCACCGTAAGACAAAAATGGCAGAGACACTCCCGTCAAGGGAAAAAGCCCCGTCATTCCCGCCAGGTTAATTATCAGCTGGAGATTAAAAAAGGCGAATATGCCGGCACTCAGCAGACGCGACAGTTTATCCGGAGCCATCCTGATCAAGTGATATATCTTATAAACAAAAACAAAATAGAACGATAAAAGAATTGCCGCGCCGATAAATCCGTACTCCTCGCCGATGATGGCAAAGATGGAGTCGGTGTGGGCTTCGGGTAAAAACAAGTATTTCTGCCGGGACGCGCCAAAACCCGCGCCCATAAGCCCCCCGTTTGAGAGAGAAATTAAAATTTGGTTGATGTGATAGCCTATGCCCAGGGGGTCGCTTGATGGGTTTAAATAAGCCATTAGGCGGTCTAATCGGTATGGACTGGCTTTGATCAATAGGTAAAAAAGGCCAAGCCCGAACGGAGCCAACAGAATTAGAGACGTCATATTCATTCCGGCCAAATAATAGATGACGAGGGAGAGTAAAAGAACGATTATTGCCGTCCCCATGTCGGGCTGCAGAATGATAAGAAAAGTCAAAAACCCTATCAGAAAAATGAAGGAGGTAAATCGCCTCTTCTCCGGATTTTTAAACCATGACGCCAAGTAAATAATGACGGAAAACTTTGCCAATTCGGTCGGCTGGACATTGATGATGCCTAAATCTAGCCAGCGCCTGGCTCCGCCGGCCGCTTGGCCGATTCCGGGAATCAGCACCATCATCAAGAGAAGAATTGTAAAAGCCATCGACAGGATCGAAAAAAAATATAATCTTTTGTAGTCAAAGAGCGAAAAAAATATTAAAACAGTGAGGCCTAAAACAAGCCAGATTGCCTGGAGACGAAAATAATGAAGGCTCTCGCCAAATTCGGCGACGGCCCTGACCGATGAGGCCTCGAAAATAAAAACCAGCCCCACCAAAGACAGGATTATCGGAATCGTCAAAATCGGTAGGAAAAATTTGTTTCTAACAAACAAGTTCTTAAACATTGTCTATTTCGGCTAACTGTACTTTTATATTAGAAGAGTGGGATTTTAAAAACAATTTCATTAATCTTTTGTAGTTTGGTTCTTCGTCGGTGAGGAAATAGGAAACTTTTTTCTTTTTCTCCAGTTTTTTTTCCAATTCCTTTTGGAGTGATAAATATTCTTTTAGTTTTTCAGCAGCAATTTTTCCCTCGGTCAATATTTGTACTTTTCGTCCGACAATCTTCTGAATTTCCTTTTTCAGAAGTTCGTAGTGGGTGCAGCCCAAAATAAGAGCTTCAATCTTTTTTTTAGTCAATGAGTTTAAATAATTTTTTAAAACTAGTCGAAGTGCTCTGTTGTCTTTGTGGATTCCTTCTTCAATAAACGGAACCAGGAGCGGGCAAGCCTGCTGGTAAACATGAACACGTGGCATGGCTTTTTTTATTTGCCGCACAAATGCCTTTGAATTAACGGTCGCCGTTGTTCCGACTACGCCGACCCGGGAAATTTTTTTTAAACTTTGATATTCTTCGAGGCTTTCGACCACCGGCTTGATTATCCCCAGGACTTTGCGGCCGGGATAGTATTTCGGCAAGTAGTTGTGTTGAATTTTTTTTAAGGCGGCCGCGGTTGAACTATTGCAGGCTATTACGACCAATTGACAGTTCTTTTTGAACAAAAAGTTCAGCGCTTCTTTGGTGAACCGGTAGATTATTTCCGGGGAACGGTTTCCGTAAGGCACCCGAGCGTTGTCGCCGAGATAGACATAGTTATATGTCGGCAAGTGCTCGAGAAAGGCCCTGAATATTGTCAGCCCACCGAGTCCGGAGTCAAAAACGCCGATATTCATAATAGGGTTTTTACCACGCGGTTAAACTCTTCGCCCCGGTGAAATTCGTTGTTGAACATGGCAAAGCTGGTCGCCCCCGGTGAAAACAGAATATAGGATTCTTCTTTGAGTTCTTTGGCCGTTTCATAAGCTTTTTTCACCGCCTCGTCAATGCTGTCGAAGACTCTATCCGATAATTTTTTATCGTATAAGGCTCGCAATTCTTCCAAGATTTGGTCGGTAAAAGAGCCTGCCAAAAGAATAATTTTTTCTACTTTCTTAAGATGCTTTAATAATTCATCGACGGGCAGGTTTTTTGAATTACCGCCCAAGATTAGAATGATTTTCTTGTCGGCAAATGTGTCGATCGCTTTAATCGTGGCAATCGGCGTAGTCGCAGTCGTGTCATTCACAAAAAATATTTTATCCTTGCGGCCGACGGGTTCCTGCCGGTAGGAAAGAGGATGGAAATTTGAAATCATTTTGACGGCTCTTTTTTTATCGATCCCAATTATTTTGGCAACCGCTAGGGCGGCGGCGGCGTTTTCCAAATTGTGCTCCCCTTTAAGATAAACCAGTTTATGGGGAAAATTTTTCTTGGAAAAAATTATTTTTTTTGATTTAAAGTTCTTAAACTGCAAACTCTCATTCAAGATAAAATAGTCGTCCTTTTTTTGGTAGAGAAAAATTGCCTTCTTGTCGTATATATAATCATCCATACGGTTGTAATAATTTAGGTGGTCGGGATAAATATTGGTCATAACGGCAATATGGGGGCTGATTTTTTTTCGGTGAAATCCGGAAAGCGCCCACGAAGAAATCTCCGCCACTACCCAATCGGTTTCTTTCAATGTCTTTAAATAATTAATCGTAGAAATTCCCGGGAATCCCCCGCCCAGAAAGGCGGGAAAATTTGAAAGCTTTAATAAATTAAAAATCATGCTCGTCGTAGTTGATTTGCCCCTGGTCCCGGTGACGCCGATGATTTTACCGGGAAAATTGGCGGCAAAAAAAGATAACTCCATTTCGACTGGAATTCCTTTTTTTTCAGCGGCGACAATTTCCGGCGTCGTCCACAAAACCGACGGTCCTTTGAAAATGATGTCGGCTGATAAAAAATCGTCCTGCTGGTGTCCTCCGAGATGAAACGTTATTTCATAATCTTTAAGAGCTTCTATTGACG
>MGAT01000008.1:8509-8628 GCA_001789855.1 Candidatus Roizmanbacteria bacterium RIFCSPLOWO2_01_FULL_44_13
TTCTATTCTACCATTAACTGATAGCCGATTAGAATTAGATTGACTTGACAAGGAAAAAAGGAAAAAGTAGAATATCTTCCGAAACTATGACAGAACTTGGAATAGCAAGAGAGATTCCC
>MGAT01000008.1:8697-15442 GCA_001789855.1 Candidatus Roizmanbacteria bacterium RIFCSPLOWO2_01_FULL_44_13
GCTCCATGACCACGAAATTGGAGGAATTATACCCAAACTTAAAAAAAAACAAATGGTCGCTTCAATACCAAACGGCGATAGGATCGATTACGTACTTGTTGAAGAAAAGGACTTAACAAGTACAAGAGATTTTCTAAAAGAGGGCGATAAAATTCCTGGAAATGATCTCCCACATAATCATAAAGGAACAAAGCGCCAAGGACCGTACGAATATTTAGATCCTGAACCTACTTCATAAACGAGATCATCAATCCGAAGATAACGAAGATAATCGAAATCAGCCAGAGTCGCATGACGATCTTTGGTTCCTCCCAACCTCGGTGCTGTAAATAAAGATGAAATGGAGCAACCGGCAGGATCTTTTTTTTCAAAAACTTTTTTCCGAACAGCTGTATTAATGAAGAACCTGCCTCAATAACAAAAACTCCGCCCATGATAGGTAGGGCGAAGGCCTTGCCCAAAATAAGGCCAATCACGGCAAAGGTGGCGCCAAAAGACAGGGCGCCGGCGTCTCCGATCATGATCCTCGCCGGGTAAATGTTGAAATAAAGAAAAGCCAAAAGACCGCCGAGCCAGGCGGCGATAAAAAGAGAGGTCGGCACGTCGAGGATGCTCCGGGAGACAACCCAAAAACCGATCAGGGCAAAAGACAATATCCCGGTGGCAAGGCCGTCCAATCCGTCGGTAATATTAACCGCGTTGGCAAAAGCAAAAATTATGAAAGACGAGATGACGAGATAAAAATATCCGAGGTTAAAAACGCCAAAAAAAGGCACGTGCATAAACTGAATCTTCAAATCGCTGAAAAGCCAGTAAGAGACGATAAAAGAAAGGATTAATTCGAGGATGGCTTTGTGGCGAATTCTCAACCCAAAAAATCCGTGTTTCTTCCAGAGAAAAATTTTGTTCAGGTCGTCAAAAATTCCTAGCGCGCCAAAAGACAAAAATGTAAATAAAATTATTTTTATTTCCGAAGCAATCGATGGATAGTTGGTGAGGATTTTCTTTTGTAAGATCCAGTACATCAGGATAAAAAGAAAGAAAACCAAGGTGGTCGTCAAGAGGAGCAAAATTCCGCCGCCGACCGGTATACCTTTCTTTTGGGCGTTGAAACGGTCAAAAATCGGAGTCGGCTTGTTAAAAACGTCTTTCGTCTTTTGCTCGGCTCTCTGAAACTTGAGCTTATAGAGAAAGTCGATAAAGGGAACGATTAGAGTAAAGTTCAAAATAAATGAAGCAAAAACGGCCAGTAGATAAACCGATATCATAAAAATAAATTGACAATTTTCGGCACAAAGATTATCGCCGCAATTGTAAACGACCCGACGGCATATAAAAGCATCGCGGCGGCGGCAACGTCTTTGGCAATTTTAATGTCTTCCCTGATTTTCCGGTCGATCGCGTCTGTCGTCTGTTCGAGGCCGGTATTCAATGTTTCTATCACCAAGCCGACGGTGATAAGAAAAACGATGATTAAAAATTCAATATAGGAAATTTTAAGGACGAAGGCGCCGATTAAGGACAGAGCAGACAGGAGCAAATGGACTTTATAGTTCGGCTGGGTTTGCAATGCCCAGATCAATCCGTCGACCGCATGTTTTATAGAAATCGAGTGTTTTTTAAGCATAAAATATTTTATTCAAGGCCTTGGACACTTTTTTAGAATCGTGTCTCAAAATGCTCCGGTATAAAATGTCGTTTGAGTCGGGCGTTACCGGCTTGTCGTCTATCAGGTCTCGTTCTATTATTTTAGCCGATCCTGCTTTTGTTCCCAAATCGTTCTCTACCTCAATCTCATTATAGCGTTCGTAGCTCTTCAAAACCTCTTTAGAGATACGGTTATTATTGACAAGGATAATGTCTGGGGTCTTACCCAAATATTTGACGAGATCTCTCAAGTGATCCGAAGCTTTGTATCCGGTAGTTTGGCCGGATTTAGTCATCAGATTCATAATAAAAATAATTTTTGCTTTTGACTTATTGATCGCTTCTTTGACGCCTTTAACTAGGAGAACCGGGATTATACTAGTATAAAGATCTCCCGGCCCGACGATAAGATATTCGCACTCCGTTAGAGCCGACAGCGCTTTTTCGCTGCCTTTTCCCTCCGGAACGAGATAGGCTTTTTTAATCAGTGATGCCTCGGTATGATTTTCGTCGATCAATCCTTCGCCCGTTATGACCTTGCCATTTTCGTATTCCGCGACTAGGTGCAGTTTGTCGACCGTAACAGGAATTACCTTACCCTTTGTTTTTAAAACGTAGGCAGCCATTTCTATCGCCTCATCATAGGAGGAACTAACCTTCTCGAGCGCGGCCAAAAAAATGTTGCCGAAGTTGTGGCCTTTAAAATCGCCTTTTTCAAATCGGTATAAAAATAGTTTGCGCCAGAGCATAGGGGCATCGGACAATGCCACCAGGCACTGGCGAAGGTCACCCGGAGGCAAAACTCCCAGTTGGTCCCTAAGGCGCCCGGTGCTCCCCCCCGAATCCATCATGGAAACCACGACCGATAGATCGAGTTTTTCGTCCTTTAGACCGGACAAAACCACAAAGGTACCGGTGCCGCCGCCAATGACAGTAACTTTTTTCATGGGTATAAATTTACTCTTTCCTCACCTCGAATGAGATAGGTATTATCGTCTATGTCGTCTCTAACTACTTCGCAAGGCGCAACCAAACAATTTTTTCCAATCTTTACACCAGGGATTATTGCCGAATTCACTCCGACTTTACTGGCGCGGCCAATAATCGCTCCAAGTTTCCCCAATCCGGTGTCAACTTTATTCTCGCTTATATACGAATTGATGCTGGCAGCGTCGAATCTGAAATTCGCGGTAATTGCACCCGCGCCCATCATCGATTCGTTGTCCATTACCGAGTCCCCGATATAGTTACGGTGCAACATCACCCGATTGCCAACCGAAGAACGCGCCACTTCGCAGAGCGAGCCTATAAGACAGTCTTCTCCTATTTGAGATTCCCGGATTAGGGAATAGTCGCCGACGATGCTATTGTCTCCGATATATGCCGGCCCGACAATTTTAGCAAAATCTCCTACTTTTACGTTCTCTCCGAACACGACCGGGCCGACGACTATGGCTTTTTTGGAAACCTGGCAAGAGCCCGGAATGGATTCCTTTTTTATGCCGGACATTATTATTTTCATCATCGAAAGAACGTGCCAGGGATATTTTAGACTCTGCCAATAGCCGTCGTATTGAAAGTAGTCCCGTTCATAGTCGGAAGCCAATAGCTTAGTCATCGCTTGCTCATAATGGTCGTTTTGCTTTGTCTTTACCTCGGCTATTGTTTTAGTCAAAACATTTAGATCGGAAAAATAATCTACCACCAATTTGACGATATTTGATGGCCGTTTGTCGGGCTCTGGCTTTTCGATAATTTGCGATAATCTATCTTTCTCGTCAAACTTGAAGTAGCCGCCGGGAAAGTACTCATTTAATTTTTTCCCAAAAAAAATAATTTTATTTTTCGGCGCTGGAATGGAGGTTATTTTTGCCAGAATCGAATAATCGAGAAGATCGTTGGCATTGACAATCAAAGTTTCACCCGCAAGATGATTTTTGACGGAAAGAATGGCGCCTGCCTGGCCCGCATATTCTTCTTTTTGGACGATCACCTGAATTTTTGGTTCGCGGTTTTCGACCAGTCTTTTGAATACGAGGGCGTTGTCTTTATGGGAAACAATGGTAAAATTTTCGCAGTATTTTTTTAATTCTTCAATCTGGTAAAGAATGAGTGGTTTGCCTAAAAATTGAAAAAGAGATTTGTCGGTCAACGGCCAAAATCTCCGGCTCTCGCCGCCCGCCAAAATAAGAACGTTTTTTATTTTTCTCATAGCTCAATTTTACCACAATCCGCCAGTAGGCGGGCAGGGTTAGATCTTTTTAATATCCCCTCCCAAGGCTCTAATCTTCACAACGAAGTTTTCGTAACCGCGCTCCAATTGGGAAACGCCATTGATGATTGATTCCCCGGAAGACAACAAAGCGGCGCAGGCCAGAGCAGCTCCGGCGCGCAAATCCTTTATAGTCAGAACGCCGTTATGGAGCGGGTGCCCGCCTTTAATTTTTATCGCCTGCTGATATTTTTTTCCTTCTTCCCAATTAAAATGATAAAAGCCTTTTGGGTTGGTTACCGATGGCTCGAAAAATTCTATCTCGGCGCCGAGTTTTTTCAATTCCTCTACATAGGAAAACCTATTTTCGAAAAGGCGTTCGTGAATTATCGATTCGCCGGAAGCGGTGGTCAGGAAAACGGCAAAATTCGGCTGCCAGTCGGTCATAAAACCCGGGTGGGGAGAAGTCTCTATATCGACCGATTTCACTGGTCCTTTGTAGAAAAATCTAAATTTATTTCCAGGCAATTTATCTATTCCCGAGCCAGCCTCTTCCATTTTATTCAGAAAGGATTCGACGCTGGTAGAAGGAATATTCCCGACAACGACGTCACCCTTTGACGCCACCGCCAAAGTTGCATAAGTGACGAATTCATTCCTGTCAGAAATTATTTTGAATGGAAATTTTTGTGAAAGCGGCAGGCTTTTATTGACAATAATTTTGTCGTCCTGCTTTTTTATTCGGGCACCTGCTTCATTCAGGAAAACAATCAAGTCGTCTATCTCCGGCTCGTTCGCCCCGTTTTCTATGACGACTTCTTTATCGGTCATGAGCGCAATTAAAATCAGGAGTTCTGTTCCGGTGTGGGACGGTTTTGGAAAACGATAACGGCCAGCGGGCGGTGTAGTTATTTTAGCTTTGTAGTAACCAGTTTTTGAATCGTAATCTACTTTTACTCCAAGGCTTTTCATTCCCTCGACGATCCTATCGATGGGGCGGGCACCCAGCCGGCAACCGCCTGGATTGGGAACCAAGCATTCTCCAAATTTCAGAAGGAGCGGGGCAAAAAACAAAAAAGAGACTCTAATTTTTGAGCCGTAAAACAAATCAATTTTATTTTCCTTCAAGCCGCTCCCGTCGATCTGGAGGCTATTTTTTTCGTTGAAATTGACCCTTCCTCCAACGGCTTTGACCAATTCGATCAGGTCTAAGACGTCGTTTATCCGGGGAATGTTCTCCAATTCAACCTTGCTTTCAAACATCAAGGCGGCGATGATGGTTTTTAGGGCAACATTTTTTGCGCCGGACAATACAATCTCTCCTTTAAGCGGCTTGCCGCCGCGGATATAATATGAATCGCTCATATCACTATTACCTCTTCTTCCAATTTTACTCCAAACTTTTTTTCTACTTCGCCCCTAATTAAATTCAGCAATCTAACCAGGTCTTCTGATTTTCCGCCTCCGCGGTTGATGATAAAATTGGCGTGGACGGGTGAAACATAAAAATTACCGATGGTTCTCCCTTTTAAACCGGCCTGGTCGATTAAGTAACCGGCCGAAGTAGTCGACAATTTTAATTTATTTTTTTGATCCTCGGTTATATTTCGAAAAAAGCATCCGGAAGAAGCAATCCCGTATGGCTGAGTTTTTTTCCGGTAGTCCAGGGCAAAGGCGGCTTTTTCTCTGAGAATTTTAGGGTCGGCTTTTCCCAACTGAAAAATGCCTTCTAGGACAATTTCGTGAGTCTTTTGCAGTATGGAGTAGTCGTAGGCGAATTGAAAATACTCCCGATCGACTTTTTTAACCTCGGCTTTCTCGTCGATTAAATAGGCATAAAGCAAATCGTCGCCGAAATAGGTTGGCGGTTTTGTCCATTTGGAATTCATATAGATTGCGCCTCCGACCGTGCCCGGGAGTCCTTGGTGGAATTCAAATCCACCCCAACCGGTAGCAATTGATTTGGCGATAAGGAGCGTCACGGGGTAACCCGACGACACCGAAACAATAACGCTGTCGGGAGAGTCTTCGAGGACTTTTAATTCCCTATAATCGTTTTTGACCGTGAGCCCCGCCAACGCGTCTTTCGTGATTGCCAAATTGCTCCCTCCGCCGAGCAAAAACATGGATAGGTCATTTTTTAAGGAATATTTTTTCGCAGCGATCAGATCCTGCCTCGTTTTTGCGTCAAAAAAATATTCCGCTTTTACCCGGGTTTTTAGTGTCAAGAAATTGGATATGTCCTTATTTTTTTCGACTTTGAGATTCGTCATTTCGATTGAATGATTTTAATTATTTTTTCACCCAATTTATAGACGTCCCCGGCTCCCATGGTAAAGACAACGTCACCGCGGCGCAGGATTGTTCTTAGCCGGTCGAGAAGTTCTTTAGAATTTTTGAATTGACGAAGGTTTCCAGTTTTCGCGCCGTTTACTATGTCGCTCGAGGTAATTTTAAATTCGTACTTCGTTTCCCTGGCGGAGGCAAAAATCGGGAGTATCAAAGTCAAATCCGCTTTACTCAAGCTTTCGGTGAACTCTTTCAATAAAAATGCCGTTCGAGAATAGGTGTGGGGTTGAAAAATGATTACTATTCTTCTTCCCTTAAACCGCAATCTCGCCGCTTCAATAGTAGAAACGATCTCATTGGGATGATGAGCATAGTCGTCATACAAATAAATATTGTTTTTATAGTAAACTCTTTCGAACCGCCGCTTCGCACCATAAAAACCAAGAATGGCGTGGGCTACAGCTTCCGGTTTAAAACCGAGGCGGTGTAAAAGAACTATAACCGAGGCGGCGTTGGCGATGTTTTTCTCTCCAAAAAGATTGACCTTGAACTTTCCTATGGCTTTTATTTCAAAACTGCTTTCCTCTCCATCCACCC
>MGAT01000008.1:15504-15699 GCA_001789855.1 Candidatus Roizmanbacteria bacterium RIFCSPLOWO2_01_FULL_44_13
GCTCTTTTTAAATTTTGAGGCAATTGACATCAAATTCTTGTCGTCGGCACAAAGGAAAAGCTTTCTCTTGCCAAAAAATTTAACGAAGGCTACCTTGGTTTCCTTGATATCGCGGTAGACATCCGGATGGTCAAAGTCGATATTCAGACCGATAATATAATCAGGATTCAGCTTGTGAAATTTCGGCGTCAAATC
>MGAT01000008.1:15747-17856 GCA_001789855.1 Candidatus Roizmanbacteria bacterium RIFCSPLOWO2_01_FULL_44_13
GGTGGTTGTTTTGCCGTGACATCCCGCCACGGCGATTTTTACGGCAAACTGTTTCATTAATTCATCCTGAAGTTCAGCTTGGCAAATCACTTTTATCTTTCTTTTTTTTGCTTCAACCACGATCGGATTCCTGGTGCCGCCGTGAACTCCGGAGTATACCACCAAATCGACATCTTTTTTTAAGTGTTTCGGGTCAAAATCCTCGATCCACTTAATCTTATTGTTTTTAAGAAGCTCGTCGGTGATAAATTGAGCTTGTGTGTCGGCGCCGAAGACTTTTTTCCCCATTCTTTTTAAGAAGACGGCGAGGTTGGCCATCGCCACCCCTTTGATGCCGACGAAAAAGATCATTTTAGTTATTATACACTTTTAACCACGAAACTGAACATCTCGCCGTAATCCTCTTTTTTGTCGCGCCTGTAGGAAAAAAACCTCCTATCGCATTTAGTGCAAAAAGGGAAGTGGTCGATGTTCTCTTTTTTTATGCCTACTTCCCTTAAGAGCAAATAATTTAAAAAAGCCAAGTTCAGGTGCCACTTTCCGCCGTGGTGATTAAAGACTTGAGTGGCTTGGGATTCGTCTTCTTCCAAAAACTGGTAGTATCTGTCGTCGGTTACATCATAACAACAGTCGCCGATGGTCGGGCCGATCGCCGCGGCGATGTTTTCCGGGCGCGATCCGACCTCTTCCATTCTGGCAACCATTTTTTGCGGCATTCTTTTCAGGCTCCCCCGCCAACCGACGTGGCTGATTCCAATTGTTCCCGTCATTTCGTCTTTAAAAATCATCGGGCAACAGTCAGCCGTCACCGTGGTCAAAACCACCTCGTTGTCTTGGGTTATAACGCCGTCGGTTTCCTCTATTTTGGCGTAGTTTTCCCGGTCGCGGTTCCTGAAAATCGCGACGTTGGCCGAGTGAATCTGTTCCGGGATGACAACCTTCTGGTATTTTATTTCGCTGAGGTTTAAAAAATTTGAGATCGTGCTGGTTTTTCTTCCGTCCCCGACGGCTCTGGTGGTAAAACCGGAAAAATATCCGGGTTTATTGATTAAAGACGAAGCGAATATCTGAAAATCGGCGTCATAGGTTATCATGATCTTAATGCATTTTTAACGGCTTCGTGTTCGCTCCATGGGTACTCGACACTACCGCGCGCCAGGCTCTTTTCGTGGGATTTGCCCGTTATGACAATAACGTCGTCCTGCCTGACTGCTTGGATTGCCACCTTGATTGCTTTTTCTCGGTTAACTACGATGCTGTAAACACTTTCTTCCGAGTTTCTTAGGCCGTCGTATGTGACTTTTTTCAATCCTTTATTTTCAAGGCCGGCGGCGATCTGATTGCAGATTTCCATCACGTCCTCGCTCCGGTAATCCTCTTCTGTCAAAATTACCAGGTCGCTGAATTGTCCCGATGCGTCACCCATCAAACCTCTCTTGCTCTGGTCCCTTTCCCCGGCCGCTCCAAAAATATGAATCAGCTTGCCTTTTTCTGTTAAATATTGTTTTTTAATTTCGGGCAACAACCGCAAAAAGGCGTTTGGCGTATGGGCAAAGTCGATGATGATTTTAAAATCCCCGTCGTAGACTAATTCCAATCTGCCTTTAGGTAATTCAAATGTTTTCATCGCCGTCAAGATTTCGCCGTCCGTAAGGCCCAAAGTTTTACAGACGCTGTAAGCGGCGGCGAAATTTTGCCGGTTGAATGAAGTCAAACCAGCGACACCATCGATAATTTTCACTTGGGAATTATATCCTTTGGATTTTGGACTTTGGATCTGGAGTAATTTATACGAGCCGTCTTCCTCGTTAATAAAACTCACTTTTGAGTTCTTCAATAACCTTGCCTTGGCGCGGACGTAGTCTTCGTAGGTTTTATGGTAGTCGAGGTGCTCGTGGGTAATGTTGGTAATGACCGAAGCCTCGTATTTTACTCCCCAGACCCTGTTTTGGTCCAAAGCGTGGGACGTGGTTTCCAAAACAAAATATTCGTCGCCGTGTTTTACGGCTTCCCTCAACATCCTTTGAATTACAAACGGCGAGGGGGTCGTGGTATGGAGACCGGTTTCGTATTCTCGTTCGCCGACCCTGGCATAAACGGTCGAGATCA
>MGAT01000008.1:17888-22522 GCA_001789855.1 Candidatus Roizmanbacteria bacterium RIFCSPLOWO2_01_FULL_44_13
TGATAGATGAGATGAGTCGTCGTTGTTTTTCCGTCTGTCCCGGTCACGCCGAGGACCTTCAAGCGCCGGCTTGGAAAACCATAAAAGACACCGGCGATCAGTGCTTGAAAACCGTGATAGATATTTTTTAGCTTTTGAAACATATTTTATTGGGTTGGGGCTATATTATAGTATAAAAATAGCTCACGGGCGATATCAAAAAACAGGGGAGCGGCCGTTTCAGACCCCCACGGCGAGGTTTTTGGCTCGCGTAATAGGACTAGGACAATAAATTTTGGCTTGTCGGCCGGGGCAAAACCTATGAAGGATGCAATCGTTTTTGAAGGGTCGTAATGGCCTTGGATGGGAATCTGGGCCGTGCCGGTTTTTCCGCCGATTTTGTAGCCGGCCGGGCGGTCCCATTTGGCCTCGGCGTTCTCGACGGTGGAAACGAGCATTTTTTTTATAATCTCGCTCGTTCTAACGCTCAAGACCTTGGCAACTGTTGCCGGCCTGATCGTTTTTTCGCCTTGCTCGGAAACCATTTTCTCGACCACATAGGGCTTCATCAAGTTGCCGCCGTTGATGAGCGCGGCAAAGGCCCTGATCATCTGGATTGGCGAGATGGCAATGCCCTGGCCGAAGGTGACGGTCGCGTAGTCGATCGGATACCAGTCGGACTCCGGCTTAAGATAACCTGTCGCTTCGCCCTGAAGGTCGATGTCGGTCGCTTCCCCAAAGCCGTATTTTTCTAGATAAGAATAAAGGTTCTTTGACCCCAATTTCTGTCCGACATAGACCATGCCGACATTGGACGATTTTTCTAAGATCCTCGTCATCGAGATTTTTCCCGAATATTGGTCGTTCCAGGTTTTGATGCTGTATTCGCCGATTTTGACCGGGCCGGATTCGTTCATCGTGTCTTCCGGCTTGACTTTTTTTTCCTCAATCGCCGCCGCCATAAGCAAAGGTTTAAAAATGGAGCCGGGTTCGTAGACTTCCGATACGGCAGAATTTTCAAAATAGTCGTCGTTAAACTCAAAATATTTTTCCATATCGTAGTCGGGCAAACACGTCAAGGCGAGGATCGCCATTGTATTTGGGGCGGCGATGATGACACAACCTTGGCGCGCCTCGTAACGCTCTATTCCCGTCCTGAGCTGTCTTTTGGCAATTTCTTGGATTCCTTTATCAATCGTCAAATAAAGATCACGGCCGTTTTCCGGCTCGACACGGCTTTGTGTGCCGACAAAAATCGGACGCCCTAAAATGTCCCTCTCGGTTTCCAAAAATCCTGGCAGGCCTTTGAGGTCTTTGTCGTAAAATCCTTCTAAACCAAAATAACCGAGATCATCCCCCTTTTCGTCTTTGCCGACAAAGCCTGTCAGGTGGGCCGAGAGCGATGCTTCCGGATAGAAGCGACGCATCTGATAACTGAATCCCACCCCCGCCAATTTTTCTTTTTCGACAGCCTTTTTTTCTTCCTCGGAAAGTCCGCCTTTGACCGCTTGGTAAACCAATTTGTCGTTTATCGTTGCCGATAAAGTGGCCTCGTCGATTTTCAGTTTCTCCGCCAGTGTTTCTATCACTTTAGTTTTATCGGTGATTTTTTTCGGCTCAACATAAAGGAGATAGCTATTTTGGTTTAACACCAACGGATTGCCGCCCCGGTCGTAAATTTTGCCTCGTTCGGGCGAAATAGACAGGGTTTTTAGATAAAGGTCCTGGGAGCCGGTGTTTTTACTGAGCACTTGCAGGTAAAAAAGCCTGACGATTATGGCCGCGTAAAATAAAAGAAAGAAAGTAAATAATAGCTTTACTTTCATGGGTTCACATTATACGCGACGCCGGGGCCAACTAGGAATGTGGGGTTGGCAACTTTTGAAAAGTTGAGTTCTTCTGCGATTTCCTTGGCGAATTCGAGAGAAGTCAGGCTGGAAATTTGTTTTTCCAACCTCAAATTTTCTTCGTGGATCGTTTTGGTTTTGCTCTCGTATGTTTCGATTTCTTTACCCAATCCAATTGAGTATCTAAAAAGAATAATATTTGCCGTAACCAAGGCAACGACCGCCAGCCAAACCGACATTTTAACCAAGTTTTTCATATGATAATCGTCCTTATTTTGGCGCTTCTTTCAAAGCTTAGTCCCAGTTTTTTGGAATACGGTTTTTTATTCAAAAAACGGTATTGTTTCCCAAAATTTTTAACAATTCTGTCCTCTAAAGAGTGAAAGGAAACCACAACTATCCGACCATTTTTTTTCAAGATGCGACTCGCTCCAGCGAGCGCTCTTTTTAAGTTGTCGAGTTCGTGGTTTATTTCCATTCTTAGAGCCTGAAAAATCCGCGCATAAACCGACTGGCTTTTAAAACCTACCGCTCGATCGATCGCTCCTATTAGATCTCCAACCGACTCCATTTTTCTCCCCCGCTTAATTTCTTCGGCGATGATTTTGGATTTTATCTCCTCGCTGTTTTTCGCCAGGACTTCATAAAGTTCCGTCGGGCTCTTTTGTCTGATCAAATCGGCCGCGGCCGTAGTTTGATTGACTGCATCAATCCTCATATCCAGCGGTTCGTCCGTTTTTTTGTAGGAAAAGCCCCGGCCGGAGTTTTCAATTTGTCCCATTGAAAGTCCGAGGTCAAAAATAACTCCCGCGACCGGAAAAAAATCGTTTTCCTTGGCAATTTCTTCGACATTGGCAAAATTCCCCTGGATGAGCTTCAAATTTGGTATTTTAGACTTTAGGTTTTGGATTTGATCCCGGTCCAAATCGATCGCCAAAACTTTGCCGCCACGACGCAATATCTCCTGGCTGTATCCTCCTTCGCCAAACGTGGCGTCGATAAACTTGTCGCCGGATGTTACATTCAGGCTCTCAACTGCTTCTTTTAAAAGTGCTGGTGTGTGCATATTTTTTCCATTCTTCCGGGCTCCATATTTCAAAATGATCTCCAACGCCGATGACGATTGCCCGGTCTTTTAAGCGACCATATTCCAAAAGATTTTTCGGCATGACGAATCTTCCCTGCTCGTCTATTTCCAAATAGGCCATGGCGGAAAAGACCGACCTTCTTTCGTTCATGTCGGTCGGCTGCAAAAGTGATGGATTGAGAAGTTCTGACGCTCTTTTTTCCCAATCGTCCTTGTCGTAGCCCGATAAACAATTGTCAAAACCTTTGGTCAGGATAAAAACGTTTCCTTTGAGGAGCTCTCTTACCTTCTTTGGCAGAAGCACTCGCCCTGCTCCCGAGAAGTTAACCTGATATTCACCAAAAAACACCATATGATTTCATTAGACACCATTTTCTGCCCGTTGTCAAGGACAAATCATGATATATAATAAAAACGTGGAGCGATTTTTTAAAACAACCTCTAACTTTATTTTTGCCCGGCAAAAGACTATCTTTTCATCGGCGCTTCTTTTATCGTTGATGATAGTTTTGGCCCGTTTTGCCGGCTTTTTCCGTTATAGGATCCTCGCCGGTTATTTTGACGCGGCGAGCCTCGATGTTTTTTTCGCTTCGTTCCGGATTCCCGATTTGATTTTTGAAGTCCTGATCACCGGCGCGCTGACCTCGAGTTTCATTCCTATATTTATCAAGTACAAGGCCAACAAAGAAGAATTGAGCGACAATATTTCTTCTGTGATTAATTTAATTTTTATCCTGCTCCTCCTTTTTATTTTCGTCGCGGCAATTTTTATGGGTAAAATCATCGGCGCTCTCACCCCGGGTTATGGCCCCGTTCAAACCAGGCAAATCGTCCAGTTCTCGTCGATTCTCCTTTTGGGTCAACTGCCGTTTTTGGTCGCCGGAAACTTTTTGACCGGATTGGGTCAGGCCAATAAAACTTTTTTTCTGCCCGCGGTCGCGCCGGTCGTCTACAACCTGGCCATCATTGTCGTGACGATACTTTTTTCAAAGACGCTCTTTTTATCGGCTTCGATCTGGGGAGTCGTCGCCGGAGCAATCCTTATGTTCATTATTCAGATGCCCATCCTCTGGTATTCACGCTTTAACTATAAACTCGTCCTAAAAAAAACCAAAGGATTAATAGAATTCATCCGGTTGGTTATCCCCAGGGCTTTCACCGTTGTCGTCGCCCAAATCGACGCTACGATCGACCTGACTTTGTCGACCCTTCTGGGCGGGGGCGCCTATACTGCTTTCTACCTGGCCCAACACCTTCAGCTTCTTCCTGTTTCTGTCCTCGGAATGGCCTTTGGCATCGCCTCCCTACCATATTTAACCGAGATCTACCAGGAAAAACGCCTAGACGAATTCAAAAAGATCGTCACCGACTCGATCTTGAATCTTTTTTTCCTGACCATCCCTGCGGCAGTTTTTTTCATCTTTGCCCGGACGCCCTTGGTCAGGTTATTTTTCGGAGGAGAAAAGTTTAGCTGGGATGCCACCGTCACCACCGCCGTTACTCTGTCATATTTTTCCTTATCGCTACCTTTCCACACCGTCTACTACCTGTTGACGCGTTGTTTCTATTCCCTTATGGATAGCCGGACGCCGTTTTATGTCAGCGTCATTTCCATTTTGGTCAATACCGTCTTGAGCCTTATTTTTGTTTTTTATCTTCATTTGCCGGTCTGGTCTTTGGGAATCTCATTTTCCGTTTCCATTATCCTTAACTCTGTCGTT
>MGAT01000008.1:22536-30459 GCA_001789855.1 Candidatus Roizmanbacteria bacterium RIFCSPLOWO2_01_FULL_44_13
GTCAAAAAAAGTTTCCGGTTTTGCCATGAGCTTTATCGTGACTGAACTCACAAAAATGGGTCTCGCCTCTGGTGTTGCCGGAGTTTTCAGCTATTTTCTGATGAAGCTTCTGGACGGCTTGATTTTTGACACCTCTTTTACCATCAACGTCTTTCTCCTTCTTGCCACCACCTTTGCCGCCTTTATCTCTATCTATTTATTTATAGGTTGGCTCATCGACGTCAAGGAAATCTATCTCTTGACCCGCCTCATGCTTAAAGCCCAGGAATTCCAGAAGAAGTTTACCGAACTTTATACACAACATGAATAAAAAACCGCGGCGCCGAGACGAGCAGATGACGGCGATCAAGGCGATCCAAAAAAAACTGTTGGGAAAAAAGCTTTCCTACCGGGAAATCTACGCCATAATGGACGAGATCGCCCAGGAGCGACTGACTGACATTTTAACGACTTATTTTGTCGCCTCTTCCTTCCGCGAGGGTTACAGCCCGCAAGAACTCTATTTCTTTACCCGCGCCATGGTCGAGACCGGCAATCAATTGAAATTTAAAGGAATCGTCGCCGACAAGCATTCGGTCGGAGGAATCGCCGGGACAAGAACGACGATGATCATCGTCCCGATTGTGGCGGCGGCCGGTTTTAGAATCCCAAAGATCTCGAGCCGAGCCATAACCAGCCCTGCCGGAACCGCCGACGTCATGGGTTCGATTGCCAAAGTCGAATTCACTCCCCGAGAAATCGAAAAGATCGTGGGAAAAATCGGCGGCTGTATTGCCTGGAATGGCAAACTCGGCATCGCCCCCGCCGACGATATCATTATCCGCGTCGAGGAGCCTCTGGGGTTCGAATCCTTTGACAAGATTATTATTTCCGTAATGGCAAAAAAGGTGGCGACCGGCGCAACACACCTCGCGCTCGACCTACCCTACGGAAAGACCGCTAAAATCCGTCATTTTGCCGACGCCGAAAAAGTCGCCAAGAAATTTGAAAATTTAGCTCGTCGGTTTAAAATAAAAACCGCTATCGACATCAACGAGATGCTTGAACCGGCCGGCCGAGGTATCGGCCCTATTTTGGAGGCCCGCGACGTCCTTTATGTGCTGGAGCAGGATAAAGACAGGCCTTTACGCTTGGAAGCAAAAGCGGTCAGACTCGCCGGAATGCTTCTGAACCTTTGTTATAAAGACAGCAAAAAGAAACCCCTGACTGGATCGGGCGAGGAAGAAGCCAGGCGTCTTCTAGAATCGGGCGCCGCTCTCAAAAAATTCCGCGAAATTGTCGGCGCTCAAGACGGCGACTCCGACATCGCCAGCGGCAGTTTGCGCCTTTCTGCTTTCAAAAAAGAACTGATCTCTTCTGTTTCTGGTAAAATTAAGGATATTAATAATTATAATCTGAATACAATTGCCAAAATTTTGGGTTCGCCGAACGATTACAAAGCAGGAATTTATTTGCTAAAAAAACTCGACCACGAGGTCGATAAAAACGAAACGATGATGATTCTTTACTCGAGCGATAAATACCGATTAAAAGAAGCCGAAGTGACGATTAAAAATTTGCCGATATTCAAAATCGAAAACTGATGAAAAAAATAATTATTTTTATTTCCGTTGTTTCAATTTTAGCCGTTATTTCTTATTTATACTTTCGGGAAGGGACACTACCGGTAAATCGCGCCGACAAAACCGCAAAAATATTCGTCATTCCGCGCGGCGAGTCTCTTCAAAATATCGTCGACTCGTTGTACAAAGAGGATCTCATCCGGAGCAAGTTGGTGTTTTATCTTGTCGTCAAGCTTAAAGGAATCGACCGCCAAATCCAAGCCGGCGACTTTCGCTTGAATCCTTCTATGAGTGCTCATGAAATCGCGAACGCTTTGACCCACGGAACTCTCGACGTTTGGGTGACCTTGATCGAAGGGACGAGGCGCGAAGAGATGGCTCAAATTATTGGTCGAGAGCTCGATATTCCTGAAGTGGAGATTATCGCCAACTCGCGCGAAGGCTATCTTTTTCCCGACACATATCTTTTGCCAAAAGACGCCAGCGCCGCCTCGATTGTCTCAATTCTTGAAAATAACTTTAATCAGAAATTTACCCCTGGATTAAAAGCCGAGGCAGAAAAAATTGGACTAACCGAAGAGGAAGTAATTATCCTCGCATCTATTGTGGAAAAAGAAGCCAAACACGAGGCCGACAAAAAAACTGTCGCCAGCATTCTTTTGAAAAGACTCGAGGCAGATTGGCCGCTCCAAGTCGACGCGACAATCCAATATGCCTTGGGTTATCAATCGACGGAAAAAAGCTGGTGGAAAAAAATTTTGTCGTTTGACGATCTGGAAATCGACTCGCCCTATAATTCCTATCTGAATAAAGGCCTTCCCCCGACGCCGATTTCAAACCCGGGATTGGCGTCAATTGATGCCGTCGTTGAAGCGGACGGTTCAACACCTTACTGGTTCTATATCTCGGATAAACAAGGTAACATGCACTTTGCCAAAACCGATGAAGAACACCAGAACAATATCAGAAAATATCTGCAATAATTTATGTCGCAATACTATAAAGGAAGAAGAAAGAATAATGTTTACATCCCCGGCGCCCTTTATCCTTTTAGGTTGAGCCGATCAAAGATCGATCTTTTCCTAAACTGCCCCAGGTGTTTCTATTTGGACCGAAGACTCGGCGTTGCCCAGCCGCCCGGCTATCCATTTACCCTAAACTCGGCCGTCGATAAATTATTAAAAAAAGAGTTTGACATCCATAGAGCCCGCGGCGACGCCCACCCTTTGATGAAAACTTATAAAGTCGACGCTATTCCTTTAAAGGACGCGAAAATGAACGAATGGCGGGACGCCTTGAGGAGAGGAATTACTTATCTTCACAAACCAACCAATTTTTTTGTGACCGGTGGAATCGATGACGTTTGGGTCAATCCAGCGGGCGAATTGATCGTCGTCGATTATAAAGCGACTTCAAAAGAAGAAGAGGTTACGCTTGAAGCCGAATGGCAGATCGGCTACAAAAGACAGATGGAAATCTACCAATGGCTTTTCCGCCAGAACGGCTACAAGGTCTCCGACACCGGATATTTTGTCTACGCCAACGGAATCACCGACAGAGCCGCTTTTGACGGCAAGCTGGAGTTTGACATAAAACTTCTCCCTTATAAGGGCGATTCTTCTTGGGTAGAAAAGACGCTCCTCGACATTCATAAATGCCTAGAAAACAATCGAATACCCGATTCCGGACCTGACTGCGACTACTGCAAATACCGCGAAGCGGTTAAAGAGGTTGAGAATACTTAATGAATATCTCTTTCCTGCATTTCTCCCGATTCACTTGTCCCCGGGCGTTTGATTACCTCGCGTGGTTTTGACCCTTCGGCCCGCCCGACGTAGCCGGCGGCTTCCATTTGGTCGAGAATCCTTGCGGCGCGGGCGTAACCGATGGAAAGACGCCTCTGCAAAAGCGATGCTGAAGCCTTGTCTTGCTGCATGATTATTTCCAGTGCCTGGTTAAACAACGGGTCGTTCTCGCCGCCGTTGACGTTGATCGTTCCGGCAAATCCGGATTTGATCGTTACCGCTTGCTCGGTTACCTCTTCGGTATAGTGGACTTCGGGCGCTTGGGACTTGAGGAACTTCACTAAATTGAGGACCTCTTTCTCCGTTATGTAGGGTCCTTGGATACGAACCGGCTTGGCCTTGTCGGGTGGAAGGTAGAGCATATCTCCCCGTCCCAGAAGTTTTTCCGCGCCAGGCATGTCGATAATGACTCTCGAGTCGATCATCGAGGAAACGTTGAAGGCAACTCTCGTCGGAATATTGGCTTTCATCAGGCCGGTAATGACGTCAACCGACGGCCTCTGGGTCGCCAAAACCAAATGAATTCCAGTAGCACGGGCCATCTGGGCGACGCGCGTGATTAATTCCTCGGCTTCTCCCGGGGCAAAAACCATCAGGTCGGCCAACTCGTCGATGATAAATAAGATGTAGGGTTTTTTCTCGACTCCCGGCGTTTCGTTGTAACTTTCTATGTTGCGCGCGCCTGCCTGGACGAACAACTTATACCTCGTCTCCATCTCTGCGACCGTCCACTTCAAGGCGGAAATAATCTTGTCGGCGTCGACAATCACCTCGGTTAATAAATGAGGAATGCCGTTGTAGATTGAGAGTTCAACCCGTTTCGGATCGACCAGAACCATGCGCAGGTCCTCCGGCTTGGTGCGGAAAAGCCAGGAAGAAATCCAGGCGTTCAAAAGAACAGATTTACCGCTCCCCGTTGCTCCCGCGATCAAGACGTGGGGCATCTTGGAAATTGAAGCCGCCACAGGCTGGCCGGAAACGTCGAGTCCTAATGGCACAAGCAATGGGTCGTTATTAGAGGCAAAAACCGGCGAAGAAAGCATGGTCTTTTCGGTGACGATTTCGGGGCGTTTATTAGGAATTTCTATACCCACCAGGCTCCGCCCTGGAATAGGAGCTTCTATTCTGACCTGGCCGGTTGAAGCCGCCAAAGCAAGCGCCAAATCATTGGAAAGGGCGGTAATCCGAGACAGCTTGGTTCCGCGGGTAATGTCGATTGCGTATTGGGTGACGGCCGGGCCGAAATTGACCTCGGCGACCCGAGCCCTGATTCCGAACGAATCGAGGGTGGTTTCTATGGTCGAGGCGTTGTGTTTGACGTCGCCCCGGTCGGCCTCCTTTTGGTCTACGTCGGCCAATAGTGACAAAGGCGGATAAACCCAAGTCGAAGACCTTGAGGTTGACGGAAGGGGTCGAATGTTGATTAATTCTTTGGGGGGCATAACTACCGTTGAAGGAGATATTTTTGTGGGTATTTTAATTTTCCCCTCGCCCTTTTCACCCATGATAAAAGGTTTTTCGTCTTTTGTCGGCAGCCTCGGACCTTTTTTATCGTCTTTTTCAAAAAAAGTCCGGAAAATATAGTTTTTGAGGAAGGAAAACACGCCTTTCAAAACGTCAAAAACGAAAATAAGAAAGGCATCGATTGAGGTGTCGAGAAAAAGAACTAGTCCGATAATAAAGATTATTCCCATGATAATGACGGCGCCTATTAGGGAAAAATCAAGGCTCAAATTGTCAAAAATAGCCCTGCCAAAAGCACCTGACCTGAATATGCCGAGAAGGGAAACAAAGACCATGATTATGCCCCCAGTCATATTCGGCTTGACGAACTTTAACCGCTTGCTGTTAAAGAAGTGGCCGGAGATCAAAAGCAAAATAAACGGGAGGAAGATCGACAGCCAGCCAAATTTCGTCGTGACCAATTGGTTCAATTCAAACAAAACCCGGCCGTTTTCCTGAGAGGTAAAGTTTCTAGCGTAGGACAGAAGAAAAACCAGCGAGGCGCCGACGAAAATAAAACCGATAATATTAAAGATCGTTTGTTGGTTGATTTTGAACTTTAAAAACGGTAACCTAATTAAAGACCTGCGCCTTGCCATAGTAATTTTCATTGTAATGAACGTGACAAGCAAAATCAATGGTTCATTTCTTACACACTTTTTATTATTATAGGATATAATATGAATATGGAAAAAAAGGTCCACTATTTTCCAGTTCAAATGCCGGGAGACATCCGTGAATTTGATAAGGAGCAGGTTTGTGTAATTAAACACAAAAAGCCACTTTGGATTAAAGGATTCGGTAACCATCCAGTGGAGGCAACTCAGGAATTCGTTGCCGAAAAATTACCCTCAACGAGACCACAAGGCCTCACCTATTTCCGTTCCCTCGAAGACGTTAGAGTAAGAAAATATAGAGACGTTTGGACGATGAAAATAAATACTGAATTTTCCACTTTTGCCGCAAATGCCAAAAGAATTGATGTAAAAGTTTAATTCACGCCAACATCTGAAGATTTATACGCCCCATATTGTCGATCTGGTAGACTTTTACCTTCACCCTGTCGCCGATTTTGACAACATCGTAGGGGTTTTTTACAAAGCCTTTACCCATTTTGGAAACATGAACGAGCCCTTCTTTTCCCGGTAATATCTCGACAAAGGCGCCAAACTGCAGGATTCTTTTCACTTCGCCTTCGAATTCCTCGCCGACCTCGATTTCTCGCGTAACATTGTTTATGTGTGCTACCGCTTCATCGACTTTAACCCGGTCCAATCCGGAAATCGTTACTTTTCCATCGTCGTCGACGTTGATCTCGGTTTGGGTTCGGGCGATTAAAGCGCGAATATTTTTGCCACCCGGGCCGATGATTTCGCCGATTTTATCAGGGGGCGGCGTCAAAACTACTACTTTTGGAGCATAGCGGGAAACTTCTTTGCGCGGCTGGGGAAGTACTTTATCCATTGCCGTCAAAATTTCCAGGCGGGCTTTTTTCGCCTGCCCAAAAATATCCTTGATCATTTTTGCCGTCAAACCTGTATTTTTTACATCCAGTTGTATAGCGGTGATTCCTTCCGCAGTTCCGGCAATTTTGAAGTCCATTTCGCCGGAAAAGTCCTCAAGGCCTATAATATCGGTCAAAACAACGTATTCGTCGTCGCTTTTTGTCATGATTCCCATCGCCACCCCGGCCACCGACGCCTTCAAAGGAACTCCAGAGTCCATGAGGGCCAAGGAGGAACCGGAGACACTCCCCATCGAACTCGAACCGTTCTCCGACAAGATTTCCGAAACTACCCTAATGGCGTAAGGAAACTCCTCAACCTTCGGCAAAACCGGTTCGATCGCTTTTTCCGCCAAGGCGCCGTGACCGATTGCTCTTCGGGACGGCCCCATCATCCGGCCGACCTGTCCGTAAGAGTAAGGCCCGTCGGAATAATGATGGATGTATCTTTTGGCTTCTTTTCCTTCCGGCCCTTCAATCAATTGTTCGAGCGTGGTTGAACCCAGCGTCGCAATCGAGAGAATCTGAGTTTGACCTCGTTGGAACAAGGCGCTTCCGTGGGTTCTCGGCAAGAGCGATACTTCGACGTCGAGCGATCTTACTTCGTCCGACTTTCTTCCGTCGGGGCGGACGCCTTTTTCCAAAATGTCCTTTTTGATGTTGTCGTAGTTATTTTTCGTGATCGCCGCCAGGACCTGTTTAGAATCAAATTTTTTCTCCAATTCCTCGTAGATTGAGGCAACGATCTCGAAAAGCTGCTTGTCTTCGCTCCCGGCCGTTGCCACCGCCTGCTTTAGAGCATCCGAAACGGGTTTGGCGTATTTGGACTTGACCAATTTCAGGATTTCCGAATAGTCCGGCTCCGCTGGTTCAATGTCTTTTGTTTTTCCTATTTCTTTAGTGAAATTTTCAATAAACTCGATGATTTTTTGGTTTTCTTTTTTGGCCATCTCGATTCCTTCCTGAATGAGCTCGTCCTTGATCATGTTGGCTTTGGTCTCGATCATCAAAACCTTATCTTTGGTAGAAGATACGACCAGATCAAGGCTGGAAAAGTCCTGTTCGGTTTCGGTCGGGTTCAAAACAAATCCCGTATCTTTATTGTCGCTCGAGGTGACGTAACCGATCCTTGAGGTAGAAATCGGACCAGCCCAAGGGACAGAGGAGACTGATAGGGCGGCCGAAACGGCAACCGCCGATAAAACTTCAGGGGCGTTGATTCCATCAATCGAAAGCAGGGTAATCACCACTTGGACCTGCTTTTTGTAGGTTTTGGGGAATAGCGGCCTAATCGATCTGTCAATTAACCGGCCGGTTAAAACCGCGTCATCCGACGGTCGACCTTCTCTTTTGATCCAACGCGACCCTTTAATGAGCCCGCCGGCGTAAAGTTTTTCCGCATACTCGACCGACAAAGGAAAATAGTCGATATTGGGATTAATAGGTCCAACGGCGACCGTGACCAAAACGGCTGTATCACCGAGCGTTGCATAGACCGAGGTATCAACGGCTTGCGCCAATCTTCCGAATTGAAGAGTTAACTTTTGAC
>MGAT01000009.1:0-11262 GCA_001789855.1 Candidatus Roizmanbacteria bacterium RIFCSPLOWO2_01_FULL_44_13
AGACTGTTTTGGACGGGTTAAAAAAATTGGAATATCGAGGCTACGATTCCTGGGGAATTGTCGTCAAGGACAAATCGTCCAATAAATTACAAGTCGAAAAACACGTCGGAAAAATAGGAGAAGCAACGACATCTTTACCTTCGGGTCGCATCGCCATCGGACATACCCGCTGGGCCACTCACGGTGGAGTCACCGACGAAAACGCCCACCCCCATCTCGACTGTACGGAAAGAATTGCGGTAATTCATAACGGCATTGTCGAGAACTATCTAGAATTTAAAGAAAGCTTGTTAAAAAAGAACCATAAATTTTTGTCGGAAACCGACACCGAAGTGGTCGCCCATCTGGTCGAAGACGAGCTGAAAAACCATTCGCTCAAAGACGCCGTCTTAAAAGTTTTCAACGGCCTTATTGGCTCAAATGCGATAGGAGTCATCGACTATGCAACGGAAACAATCGTCGCGGTAAGAAATGGTTCTCCCCTAGTCATTGGAATCGATGATACCAATGGCCAATATTTTTTGGGTAGCGACGTTCCCGCATTCCTAAAATATACCAATAAAGTCTATTTCTTGGAGGACAATGACGCAGTCGTCATCGATAAAAATAGCGTACGGCTATATGAGATAAAAACGGGTGCGGAAAAAGAATTAAAACTCCAAAATCTTGATTGGCAGTTGGAGGACGCGGAAAAAGGCGGCTACCCGCACTTTCTCTTAAAGGAAATTATGGAACAAAAGGATACGATTGCTAGAGCGGCGGCCATCAACGAGAACGAACTGGCCAAGGTAGCTGATTTTATCAAACAAGGTTATAAACCGGTTTTTATCGGTTGCGGAACCGCTTCTTACTGTGCGCTCGCCAGTAAATATTTTTTTGCCAGCGCCGGAATTGAATCAGAATTTTACGGCGGTTACGAATTCTCGCCTTTCTCCAAATTTATTGACGAGAAAACCGTTGTCTTGGCAATATCGCAGTCGGGAGAGACGGCCGATACGCTCATAGCAGTGCGTGCCGCCAAGGGAAACGGAGCAAAAATCGTTGCCGTCGTTAACGCCAGAGGGTCGACTTTGGAAAGATTGGCAGACATCGTTCTTCCGGTTGGCGCGGGACCGGAAATTGCCGTTGTTTCCACGAAAGCCTTTACTTCCCAACTGGCAACAATGTATCTTTTAGCGAAAGCCGCGACGGGAAAACTAACCGAAGCCCAAAAACAAATTAAGGAATTGAAAAAAGTTTTGGCAAACTGGATGAATGACGGATTGACCGAAAAGATAATCGACATGGCCAAATCTTTACTCAAAGAAGAACACGCCTATCTTATCGGTAAACACTTGAATTACCCGGCCGCTCTTGAATTTGCCTTAAAGCTCAAAGAATCCTCTTATTTGCACGCCGAGCCCTTTGCCGCCGGAGAGCTGAAGCACGGCGTCATTACTCTAATCCAAAAAAATACGCCTTGTTTCGTCTTGGCTTCGCCGGATGAGGTTAAAGGAGAAGTTCTCTCGAGCGCCGCGGAGTTGAAGGCCCGCGGTGGGAGAATTATTGGCGTTGCCCCCTACCAAGCGGCCGAGTTTGACGAAGTCATCAAAACGCCGGATCTCGGTGACTTGACAATTCTGCCGAATATCATCGTCGGACAGCTTTTGGGATATTATCTGGGAATCGGCCGGGGCGCCGACCCGGATAAACCGAGAAACCTAGCAAAAAGCGTTACAGTAAAATAGAGTATGAAGAAAAAGGCCTTGGTCGGGGCTTTGATTATTTTGCTCGCTTATATTTTTGGCGTCAACTTGTCGGACCTAAAATCGTTTCAGAAAACTTTCTTTCCAACTCCTACTCCTACCCTATCTCCAAATCAAATTACCAAAGCCGAAGTTTTATCCGTTATCGACGGGGATACAATCATAATCGAAGGCGAACAGAAAGTTAGATACGTCGGCATAGACTCGCCGGAAGTCGACGAGTGTTTTAGCGAGGAGGCTTTGGCAGAAAATAAAAAACTGGTTGAGGGAAAAACCATCAGATTGGAAAAAGACGTCTCGGAAAAGGACAAATACGGAAGACTTTTGAGGTATGTTTATGTTGATGATTTATTCGTCAACGAATATTTGATAAAGCGAGGGTTTGCAAAAAATATGGGAATAAAGCCGGATTTAAGATACTATCAACTATTCAAGAATGCCCAAATGGAGGCAAAAGACTTTAATCGCGGATTATGGTCTGCGTGTTTGACTTTGACACCAAAAGCGAACCAATAACAATAAACAAGGCAGCCACCCAAAAATTTCCCGTTACCTTTTCGCCGATTAGTAAACTGGCGGCAATAGCGGTAAACGGAACTTGGACATAAAGAATCAGCGAGGAAAAAACCGGCGACCCGTATTTAACCGCGTATTGACCCAACAAATAATAGAGGCTCGTTCCGACTACGCTGACATACAAAATAGAAGCAACCGAGACGAGAGAAATGTCAAATCGATTAACATCCAATAAATTTAATTCCGCAGGCAAAAATAATAAACTCGCGAGCACTGTCGTCAAATTAAAGACAGAAGTTATATACACGGGTGAATATTTTTTTTGAAGGCTTTTGGAAAAAATCAAATAAAAAGAATACGAAACCGCACCAACAAAAATCAAAACAATGCCGACAAGATTATCCAAAGACGAAAATCCAATCACGGTGCTTGAAAAGAATAAAATCAAAGATCCTAAAAAACCCAGCAGCACTCCCAATATTTTGATCCATGTTATTTTTTCGTTGAGGACAAAATACGAGAGAATACTGACAATTATTGGAACCATAACGTAGATGAGCGTACCTATGTTAGCCGGAATAAAACGGACGGCGAGAATAAAGAGAATGATATTGATGGTAGAAAGAAGCGTCACCGGTACAACTTCCAATATATTTTTTATATTTGGTTTTTCCTTTAAAAAAATCGGCAGTATAAAAACCAAGGCGATGACAAATCTCAACAGCGTAAAAGCAAAAGGCGGGATTGTTTGTAATCCTATTTTTATAAGAGGCACGACCGCGCTTCCTAAGATTGCTGCCAAAAAAACCGCCAATAACGCAAGCGTTGTTCCTTTCATTAATCTTTTTTATCCATCCAAAAAAGCATTGGCATTAAAATGAGAGTAAAAAGAATTCCTACCCAGCTGCTTTCGATTCCGCTTAAGACTTCTGTTGCCATAGCGGTTATCAACTTTAACCTTCGACCTTATTATACTATACACAGCGCTCAAAAGATAAAGGCTGCCGGTAATGGCAACGTACTTTGATTTTTTCTTCAACAATTCCTTAACCGCTTTTTTATTGTCGGGAATAAAGATCATTTTTGAAATCTTTTTCTTTTTCAAATAGTCAACAATCATCTCTCCTTTTTCTGATTTAATTGTCAAGTCCATCCCTTTGGTGATAAAACTTGTCACGATAATATCTGATGCGGCCGGAATAATTTCGTTGAGCATCGCTTTATATTTTTTTCCTTCCTTGAACGCGACCAGAAACGGAATTTTTTTCTTCGTTAAGTTTTTCAAACTTTTAATAAAACTCGCCATTTTTTGTTTATTGTGGGCGCCGTCGGCGATGACGGTTCTCCCCCGTTTGACAAAGACGTCCATCCTGCCGGGAAAATGCGCTTCCAGCAATGTCCTCCTGATTTTATTTCTGTCGACTTTAAACTCGTCCCTTTCGCCTAAATGATAAAGGGCGGTAAGAGCCAAACTGCAGTTTTCTCTCTGGTATAAGGCGGGGGAATTTAATTCCAAACCTTCCAATTTTTCTCTTGCATAAATCAAGCTGCCTTTTTTTTCTTTGACTCTTTTCTCGAATACCGACCTCACCGGCTTAACTTGCCTGTGGGTGATCAACGTATTATTTTTCTGGATAATGCCGGATTTCTGTCGGGCGATTTTATCCAGACTATTACCGAGAATCTCTGTGTGATCCAATCCTATCCTCGTAATAACGCATAATTTATCGCTTCTTTTAATGGTGTTGGTGCTGTCGTACAAGCCGCCTAGACCGGTCTCGACGACGGCATAGTCAACTTTGTTGTTTGCGGAAAACTGAAAAAATAAAGCAATCATCAGGTCAAAATAGGAAGATTTGCCATACCGGGATCTCTCCATCTTTGTAATCTTCGGCGCGATTTGATTTAAGGTTTCGACAAATTCTTTTTTTGAAATCAAGCGGTTATTTATCTGGCAGCGTTCCCTGATGTCGATCAGGTGCGGCGATACCGTCAAGCTTACCGTAAATCCGTGGGCGGCCAACAATTGGCTGATGTAAAAAGCAGTTGACCCTTTGCCGCTCGTCCCGGCCACGTGAACCACTTTCAATGAATTTTGCGGGTCACCCAACAAAGCCAAAAGATGGACGGCCCGTTCATGACCGAACTGGCCGGCAAATTTTTTGTTCAGTTCAGTCGGGATATGGTCGTAAACAAATTTCAGAGCTTCACGGTACGAACCTATCATATTATCATTCCTCTTTTCTTAACCATTTTACACCGAGATAGACAAAAGGCGTGACAATCGCCGACATAAAGCATTTTAACAACCAATACGGAATAATTATTCCCGCCAAAAATACTAAATTATCATTGAACGGCCTGTCCAAAGCGTAAAACGCCAGGGTGATAAAAATCGCTGTGTCAAAAAAAAGCGAAATTATATTAGAAAGATTGTTCCTGAACCAAAGAACTTTTTTACCCAAGGCCTCCCTCAACCTGACAAAAATCAAAAGATCCAACATGTCGGCAATGGCAAAAGCCAAAAGCGAGGCTGCAGAAATTCTAAGCGACTGCTTGAAAATCAGATCATAGGCCGGTTCCGACGGAACAAATCTTGTTGACGGGGGTAAAACGGTAAAAAAAGCCGTCACCAGAATAAGGAAAAAAACCATCGTTATCCCCGATCTGATCACTCCGCGGGCTTTCTCCTTACCGTGAACTTCGACGATAATGTCGTTGATCGAATAGACCAAAGGGATTAAAAAAATCGCCACGCTGGCGTTCAAGGCAAAGCCGCCAATTTTTCCTATAGGAAATGTTTTTCCTCCCATCAGTTCGGCGACGACGATCGCGAAAATGTAAAAAGAAATCAAAAAGTCTAATTTATTTATTTTCATGGTCAAAAATTTAATTGATAAAAGGAAAGCCGTACCGGAGTTAAACCTGAGGAGAAAAGTTGTTTAGAGGATCGGTTCTTGGATTCATATTATCTGAATAATAAAGTAAAAAAACTACAATGTCAAATGTGTTAGTTTTAAATAATGACAATTTTTATATTTATTGACATTATTTATACTTTATGATTTACTTAATTATGCAAAGAACAAAAGATAAAAGATTTAAAAAAGATTATTCTAAAGAAGATATTTTAGATTATCTTAAAGGTGTGTATAAAATACTCAAAAAATCACCCACATATAGAGATTTAAATAATTTTCCAGGACCCTCTCCAAGAACTATTGTTAGAAGATTTGGATTTTGGTCAACAGCTTTGAAGCAAGCCGGGATTCGCCCTCATACATATCAACTTATCAAAGGCGAACCCTCTTTTATAAGAAAAAATTGGAGAAATATGTCGGATAAAGAAATCGCACATAAATTGGGAGTTCAATCATATGTAATAAGATACTACAGAATGAATTTTAACTTATGGAAAAATAGAAAAGGAACTGCTCGATCTACTTTCAGAAAAGAAGCGTTAAGAATTTATGGAAGCCAATGCGAAGTTTGTGGTCTTGGTATCTGTGAATGGCATCATATAATTCCTAAGTCAAAAGATCCTAAACATTGGTGTATACTCTGTCCTTTGTGTCATGAGGTAATAACAAGAAAACTAGTAGTTATAAAAAACCGTAAAGAGTTAAGAACAAAGCTCCTACCTTTTATAAAGGAACTTTACACAAAACTAAGAATTAATTAGGATAATGACATTTTTTATATTTAACGGGTTTTCCTGTTTTCGGATCAATTTTTCCGCACCAGCAAGGATCATTTCTTCCTGGTTTTTTGGCCGGGCTTTGCGTAACCGGTGGCGCTGCCGGTTTTTCTTCCTCGCCCACCGTAGCTTTAGCGGAGGCGGGTTTTTGTTGGAAGGGATCAGTTCTCGATGCGGACTTATAAACCGCCTCTTCTTTTTTTTCCTCAACCGGCGCCACTTGAATTTCAACCTTAAACAACCTTCTGGTTACTTCATAATTTATCTGGTTCATTAAATTTTCAAACATCGAATAGGCGGAGTTTTTGTATTCGACCAGTGGATCGAGCTGGGCGTAACCGCGAAGGTTTATCCCTTCGCGCAAATCCTCAATTGCCGTCAGGTGGTCCATCCAATGCTTGTCGATCGCGCCCAGGAATATCGACTTGACTATCTGACCCCATAGACCGGCGCCAAATTTTTTCTCTCTGGTTTTAAATTCGTCGGAAACTTTTTCCATACAAAAGTTCATCAAACCTTCCTGATTTTTGTCTGCCAAGTTTTTATCAAAAGTTTTCTCCTCATATTCGATAATCAGTTTCAGTTCCTGTTTTAATTTTTCTTTATCATCGTCCGTCAGCGTTTCCGGGGTGGTAAAAATGATATTTAGCAAAGAGGAAATTTCTTCTTGATAGACTTCTTCAACGTTTTCATACAATCCTTTTATGTCTTTATCACCGGAAGCGACAATTTTTCTCCGCAGCGTATAAATTATTTCTCTTTGTTTGTTTAGAACGTCGTCGAATTCTACCAGGTGTTTTCTGATGTCAAAATTAAAACCTTCTACCTTGACCTGGGCTTGTTCGATTGCCCGAGACACCATCGAATGAGTTAGGGGCTGGTCTTCCGGGAATTTCAAAAACGTCATCAAATTAGAAATTTGTTCTCCCCCAAAGATTCTCATCAGGTCATCTTCCAAAGAAACGAAAAATGTTGACTGTCCCGGGTCGCCCTGCCTGCCGCTTCGACCCCTCAACTGATTATCTATCCTTCGCGACTCATGCCTTTCCGTACCAATGACATAGAGCCCGCCCAATTTCACGACTTCGTCGTGTTTTTTTTGCCAGTTGTTTTTTTCTTTGGTCGGTTCGCCGCCGAGGATAATGTCGACTCCGCGCCCGGCCATATTCGTGGCAACCGTGATTGCCCCTTTTTCTCCGGCTTTGGCGATAATGGCGGCTTCCCTTTCGTGGTTTTTAGCATTCAATAGTTCGTGGGGAACGCCTTTTTTTTTCAAAAGGCCGGAGAGATATTCGTTCTTATCAATCGAGGTGGTACCGACCAAAACCGGACGGCCGGCTTTAAAAGCATTGGCGATTTCCTCAACCACGGCGTTGAACTTTCCCGTCTCCGTCTTATATATCATATCCGCTTCGTCGCGCCTCACCATCGGCAAGTGGGTCGGCACAACCAATACATCGGTTTTATAAATCTTGTGGAATTCCTCAGCTTCGGTCGCGGCCGTCCCGGTCATGCCGGCCAATTTCTTGTACATGCGGAAATAATTCTGAAGCGAGACCGTCGCCAAGGTTTTTGACTCCCTTTGAATTGGCACGTTTTCCTTGGCTTCGATCGCCTGGTGCAGTCCTTCGGAAAATCTCCTTCCGTGAAGGAGTCGCCCGGTGAACTCATCGACGATAATCACCTGACCGTCTTTGACGATGTAATCGCGGTCAATTTTAAAAAGAGTCCGGGCCTTGAGGGCCGCCTCGATGTGAAACAAGGTATCGAAATCTTTTTCATAGACATTGTCGACGCCGAGGATGGACTCGATTTTTTTCACGCCGCCTTCGGTCAGGCTCGCGGTTTTCAGTTTTTCGTCAATAATATAATCTTCCTTATCGGTTAGTTGGGAAACAATCGTCGCGTGGCGGTAATACTTCGAGGTGTCCTCGGCAAAGGGAGCGGAAATGATGTGGGGAGTGCGCGCCTCGTCGATCAAAACCGAATCGGCCTCGTCGATGATGGCATAGTTAAATCCCCTTTGGACTATGTCATTGCTTTGTGCCGCCATATTGTCGCGCAGGTAGTCAAAACCGAACTCGCTGTTTATCCCGTAAGTAACGTCTGCCAAATAGGCTTCTTTCCGGGTTATCGGTTTAAGGTGGCTCAACCGCCAGTCGCTTGTTTCTTCGCCCTTATATTTCGGGTCAAACAAAAAAGATTTATCGGAAATCATCGCCGCCGTGGTCATTCCTAGAAAATCAAATATCATACCCATCCATCCGGCGTCCCGGCGGGCAA
This sequence comes from Candidatus Roizmanbacteria bacterium RIFCSPLOWO2_01_FULL_44_13, assembly GCA_001789855.1. Classification (GTDB taxonomy): domain Bacteria; phylum Patescibacteriota; class Microgenomatia; order UBA1406; family GWC2-37-13; genus GWC2-37-13. The sequence goes on from MGAT01000009.1 coordinate 8,242, forward strand.
GATAGTCGTTAACCGTAACCAGGTGGGTCCCAAGGCCGGTCAAGGCGTTCAGATAGAGAGCCGGGGTAGCCGACAAGGTTTTTCCTTCTCCGGTTTTCTGTTCGGCGATTTTGCCTTCGTGCAGTCCAATCGCCGCGATCATCTGGACGTCGAAGTGGCGTTGCCCCAAGGTTCTTCGCGCGGCTTCCCGGACAAGTGCGTAGGCCCAAGGAAGATGAAAATTCAGTTTTGTCGCGTCTCCGGCTATTTCCTCTTTGAGTCTTTTAGTCTCGTGGACAAAATCGGCGTCTTTTAGGGCACGGGCCTTGTCTTCTAGTTGGTTTATTTCTTCAACCCTTTTTTTTAGCCGGTTGATTTCCTTCTGGTTAAAGTCGAAAAAACGACGTATGAATTTGAACATAAGGCTCTTTGTCATTCGAAGCGTTGCGAAGAATCTAGCGAAGCGTCAACTCCGTTGACTAGATCCCTCGACAGGCTCGGGATGACAGTGGGTGTCATTTAATAAAATACTCCTGTGGAATGAGCAAAAGTTTTTTAGCCGTATACGTATTGTCGGTAATTTCCGGCGTTTTTTTCACCACAAAATGAATTGTATCCCCTTCTTTGATTTTAGAAAAGCCGGTCGATTCGATTTCAACGGTTTCGATATTGACGATCGACTGTTTGGTCGCCGTCTCGATGTCGAGGGTTATTTCTTCCTTGGCGGTGGTCACCACTGTTATGGAAAAATTGTCTTTGTCGACCTCGCTCACCCGACCGATCAAGACGAGAAAATTCTCGTCGACAAAAACGGCGTTGGCGGAAATGGTTTTATCGGTGACTACACCGGTGACGATAATATAATCGTCGGCGATAATGTTTTCGCTTTTAATTTCTTTTTTAGTCGTTCCGGCAATTTGGAAATATTTGGTCAAATCGGGGTCGAGTTTGACCTGATATTCCTCGGCGGCGTTGGTTTTTATCTTGATTACGTTGTTTTCATTTGACTGAACAAATCCCGATATCGCCTTATTATTTTTTTGTCTCAACTCTTCCACTTTGTCGGCGACTTTTTCCTTTAAAATGTCGATTGCACTCTCATCGGTTGCTTCCTGGCTAAAAACCGAGCTGGTCGCAAAAAGAGCCGAAGAAACTAAAGCCAACAGAATTATTAAATAAGCAAGTATTTTTTTCATAGTTCGGAGTCAAGGAAATAAACTTTTAAGTCCTTTTCCTGCGCTCTCATTGTCTTGTCTTTCGGATAGGCGACGATTTTTATGACGTTCTCACCGAGCGCCAAAGGAAAATCAATTTTAAAGTTATTACTGGTCGTTCGCGCCGTCATATCGCGTATAGGAGATTGGATCACGAGGAGACTGTCTTTTTCCATCTTGCCCGTGAGAGTAATGCTGTTTTTGTCGACGATTGTCCCGTCGGAGGGGCTGGTTAACTCGAGGCCTTGGATTTGCTTTAATGGCTCACCCAAAAGTTGTTGTTCTTTTCCTTTAGGACCGATTGCTTTATTTCGAGCCAGTTCGATATCTTTGCCTTTAAAAAGAATGAGGAGAGCGACAATCCCTCCGAGTGCTAGGCCGAAGACAATCGCAATCACCGTTTCTTTTTTCATAGCCGTAACTCTTTAAATTTTTCGGGTAATTTTTTAATTATATCTCTTACATTATACCAATATCCCAATCCTTTAAACAGTTCCTCTGCGGTTGCCTTGAGAAGAAGAGAGGCGGCGACGGCTGAAAATAGAGCATCATTTTTGGCATAAAACGAAACCGTCAATCCTCCCAAAACATCGCCCGTTCCTCCCTTGGTTAACCCGGCGTTTCCGCCTTCGACAACATAACTTTCGATTCCGTCGCTCAGAATATCGACGATAGCTTTAAGCAAAATAATACAGTTGTATTTGGCGGCGGTTTCTTTGACGATTTTTTCTTTCTCCTCCAGTGTTTTGTCAATAATAGAAATGCCAAACATTTGGTCAAATTCTTTTTGGTGCGGAGTAACGATTGGTTTTTGTTTGAGGCCAAGAAGCCAACCCGGTTCCATCATCTGAAGAGCGCCGGCGTCAAAGACAAACCTTTTCTCCGGAAATTTTTTAATCAATTTTCGCGTTTCCTCCTTAGCGCGTTCCCCCTCCTTGCCTTCGCGCATCATGCCCGGGCCGACCAGGATAGCGTCGTCTTCAGCGACGTAATGGTACAAGTCTTTTTGGGGAACGATAATTCCGTTGCGGAAAACCTTTTTCAAAGAAAGGAATATTTCTTCGTTTTCCGGAGTCGAGGCGTAGTGAACCATGTCGGAAAAGTGCGAAGCCACCTCGGCTGCCCAGAGGGAGGCGGCGTGAAATAAAGAAGAGCCGCCGACAATCATTACTTTGCCGTTTTGACCTTTATGACTTTCTTTTTCGGGAAGTTTTATTTTTCCAAAAATGGATTTTACCGATTCTATGTCAGAGGTTTTGATAATCATTAGTGATATAATTTTACAATATGTTGTTGACCCACGTCCAGCTTAGAGAAAAATTTGCCAAATTCTGGCAAGGCCGCGGACACCTCGAAATTCCTCCCATTCCCCTCGTTCCCCAAAACGACCCGACGACCTTGTTTACCGGGTCGGGGATGCAGCAGCTCGTCCCCTATCTTCTCGGGGAAAAACACCCGCTGGGAAAACGATTATACAACATCCAGCCGTGCTTCAGGAGCCAGGACATCGAAGAGGTGGGCGACAACCGCCACACGACTTTTTTTGAGATGATGGGCAACTGGTCCCTGGGAGATTACTTCAAGGAAGAGCAGTTGACTTGGTTTTGGGAATTCTTGACTAAAGAATTGAAATTTTCTCCCGACAAGCTCTCGGTGACGGTTTTTGCCGGGGACAAAAAAAACAATCTCCCTGCTGACGAGGAATCTATCAGAATCTGGAAAAAATTGGGCTTGCCGGAAAACCGAATCTTCAAATACGGCCCGGAAAAGAACTGGTGGTCAAGAGCCGGCGTCCCCGATAATATGCCCGTCGGCGAACCGGGCGGGC
>MGAT01000009.1:11268-11398 GCA_001789855.1 Candidatus Roizmanbacteria bacterium RIFCSPLOWO2_01_FULL_44_13
CCGAAGTCTTCTATGAATTCACTTCTGTAGCTCACGACAAGAAGTACGGCGACAAATGCCACCCGAACTGCGACTGCGGTCGATATCTCGAAATCGGCAACTCCGTTTTCATGCAATACAAAAAAACCGA
>MGAT01000009.1:11437-12307 GCA_001789855.1 Candidatus Roizmanbacteria bacterium RIFCSPLOWO2_01_FULL_44_13
AGAGAATTCTCGCTGCCTATCAAGACGACCCGGATGTGTTTGCGACCGACGTTTATTCGCCGGTCATCTCGGCTATGGAAACTGTTTCCAACCGGACCTATCAACAAGAATCCGACAAGCAAAAAATGAGGGTGATCGCCGACCATCTGAAAGCGGCCGTCCTCTTGATTAAAGCCGGAGTTCTTCCCTCAAATAAAGAACGAGGATATTTCTTGAGGCGGCTATTGAGAAGAATTTCCGTCAAGATGCTCCAGCTAAAGGGAACGACCGTCAACGCCTCCGACCTTGACGGCGCCGTTACCTCAATTGTTGCCACTTACGGCGGAATATATTTTGAAAAAAATGAAGATAAAAAAATCCAGCCGATCGTCGAAGAAGAGATTAACCGTTTTAATCAAACATTAAGTCGGGGTCTCAAGGTTTTGGAAAAAATTGACAAGCCAACCGGCAAACAAGTCTTTGACCTCTACCAGTCTTACGGTTTTCCCAAAGAACTAACCGAAGAACTATTGAAAGAAAAGGGTCTGGACTTTGACAAAAAGGAATTCGACGCCGAATTCGAAAAGCACAAGAACTTATCTAGGACATCGTCTGCGGGAATGTTTAAGGGAGGCTTAGCCGACCATTCTTCCCAGACAATTAAATACCACACCGCCACTCATCTTCTCCACCAGGCGCTTTTTGACGTGCTGGGTAACGACATAAGACAAGAAGGATCAAATATTACCGTCGAGCGGCTGCGCTTTGATTTCTATTCACCCGTTAAACCAAGCTATGAACAAATAAAGAAGGCCGAACTAATTATCAACAAAAAAGTCAATGAATCGCTTCCGGTTAATTTTAAAATTGTTCTCCGCGAGGAAGCATATA
>MGAT01000009.1:12418-15328 GCA_001789855.1 Candidatus Roizmanbacteria bacterium RIFCSPLOWO2_01_FULL_44_13
AGGAAATCGGGCAGATCAAAATCTTCAAGTTCGAAAAAATCGGTAGCAACCTATACCGCATCTATGCGAAATAAAGACACCATTAGCTATCCTGATTTTGAGAAACTCGACTTTAGAGTTGGCGAAGTAAAAGAAGCAACGGCGATGGAAGGGTCAAATAAACTTCTTAAGCTCCTTGTTGATTTGGGCGAAGATTACGGAGAAGTACAAATCTTGTCGGGGCTGGCAAAATTCTATACTCCCGAAGATTTAATCGGAAATAAATATATTTTTTTGGCAAACTTGGAGCCAAAACAAATCATGGGTTTGGATTCAAATGGTATGATGTTCGTCGCCGACGACCCGGAAAAATTCCAACTCATTCCCCTTGACAAAAGTTTAAAAAACGGTACAGTTATTAGGTAATATGCCAAGAAAAAAATCGTCTCCGGTTCAACCTGCCGTCATTGTCCAGCAAAATAATAACATTCTTTACCTCATCCTGGCGGTCTTGGTAGTCGCCTTGGGTTATATGTTCGTCCGGATGATGTCTCTTGAAAAAAAACTCGCCACCGGAGGAACCGCAGCCCAGCAGGAATCTTATCTGTCAGTTGAAAAACTAAAAGGATACGCTAAAGATCTGAAATTAAATACTGGCGATTTCAACAAGTGTCTCGACGGAAATACAAAACAAGCCGCGGTTAATGCCGACGCGACTTATGGTGCCTCGATAGGAGTCCAAGGAACACCGGGCTTTTTCGTCAACGGCAAATTCCTGGCCGGCGCTTTTCCTTATGAGTTTTTCAAGGAAATCATCGACAAGGAATTGGCCGGAACCGGATCGGAGGTCTGTACAGATTATTCGACTGACCTTCAAGGATATTGTTCCGACCCGAATAATATCGCCTTTAATCCCGTCCCAAAACAACTAGACGTCAGCAAAGCTCAAGTGCAGGGTCCGACGAACGCCAAAATCCAGTTGGTCGAGTTTTCTGATTTCGAGTGTCCTTACTGCACCAGGGCCTATCCGACGGTCAAGCAGATCTTAAATGACTATAAAGGTCAAGTAATATTTTATTACAAGCAGTTACCGTTGACCCAGATTCATCCCAACGCCCAAAAGGCCGCCGAAGCTTCGCTTTGCGCCGCCGACCAAGGCAAGTTCTGGGAATATCACGACAAGCTGTTTGAAACAGGATTGGCCCAAACTCAATAAGGAGTAATTCAGTATTAAAAAAATCCCGCCGCAAGGCGGGATTTCTTGTGATCCCAACCGGATTTGAACCGGTGTTCTTAGCATGAGAAGCTAATGTCCTGAGCCGCTAGACGATGGGACCTATAGAATCTTTTAACATTAATTTTAATGTTCTTTTACCTTTAGTCGTTTTAAAATACTTTTCTCTTCTCCTCGCATCTCGTTCGCTCCTAAAAGCTTCGTAAAATATCAGCTCTATTTTACCCATTCTTGCTGTCGAATGGACTCCTCTATAAAAATGCGTTTTTATTCTTGATTTCAAATCTTTACTAAAACCTGTGTAAAGATCTCCGTTTCTTAAGCTTCTTAAAATGTAAACGTAATACATAGTTATCTACCCTGAACCAGACCTTTTAGGACGGTTCAGGGCCCTGTACCGTGTTCACTCTGGTACAGGGGACGATGGGACCTCCGATTTGACAAAATGCCTACTTTATAGTATTATTTTACCATTCAATCCCCAATTTGGGTAGATAGATGCGGGGATATTTTTTTTACGATAATATGAAAAAAACGCAGTTGACCAAAACCGGCTACGAGGCTCTGAAAAAAGAGTACGAGGAGCTCGTATCCGTAAAAAGGCCTCAAGCAGTTGAGCGCTTGCAGAAAGCCCGTTCTATGGGCGACCTGTCGGAAAACAGCGAATATTCCGCAGCCAAAGAAGAGCTCGCCTTTGTCGAAGGAAGAGTCCAGGAAATCGAGGAAATCCTGAAAACCGCCGAGGTGGTGGAAAACCACAACGGAAGCACTCACATCGAATTGGGATCCTCGGTCACGGTTCAAGCCGACGGCAAAACGGAACTCTTCCAAATTGTCGGAGAGTTCGAAGCCGATCCTTTAAATAAAAAATTATCCCACACTTCTCCTATTGGACAAGCGCTGATTGGAAAAACCGTTGGAGATTTGGTCGAAGTCGACGTTCCGGCAGGAAAAATAAAATATAAAATAGTTGACATTAAGTGAGTTGTTGATATAATAAACTTTAAAGCCATAAAGAGGACCCCGTAAGGGCAAGACCTCTTTGCACCGGGAAGAAATCCAAAAGGAAACTAGAACCCGGCGGGAGAGCCCGACACAGCTTATAATGAGTCCCGAACGAAATAGGGAGAATCAAGGTGGTACCACGGAATTAATCCGTCCTTGAAAGATTAGTAATTTACTAGTTTTTCACGGGCGGTTTTTTTTATGGCGCAACCTAGACCAGAAGAAAGAAACGGTGGAGCGATGCTCCACGAAACAGGAAAAAGTGTGTCCAGCATCGGGCCTAAATGGCCACCTGTTCGTGCCTCGTTTGACAGAATTAAAGGTATATTTACACCCGGTCCGCTAAACACATTGGGACAATTCGGGCATGATTTTTTTTCTGTTTTCAACGAATATGCCCAAAGCCCTTTATTTGGACAAAAATCAAAAGAAGGATTCAGTCGCATCAGCATGAGGGCGGTCGTCGACAATGGTCTATTAACATCTTTGCCTAGATATTACTGTAATCACCTGGAAGCGATCATTCCTCTTGCCGGGACCCAACCCGCGTTTGAAAATCATTCCATTGTTTATTTTGGCGTCAATCACCCGTCCAGAATTTCCGACGATCACATAAGGGAACAAAACTGGTTAAATGTGTATGGGGCTTTAGAAAAACAGCCAAAAAGTCCAAACGATATTATAAAAAAATC
>MGAT01000010.1 GCA_001789855.1 Candidatus Roizmanbacteria bacterium RIFCSPLOWO2_01_FULL_44_13
TATATCTTTTAGCAATTTTGCCGTGGCTTTGGGACCCGGAATCGGCGGATTAATAATCTTGTTGGGAAATAAAATATACCGTTTTCCGGATTTTGGCTATTATTTGCTCTTCTTTATTATATTTTTGCTGAATTTTTACATTGCTTTCTTGTCTTCCTCTCTTCCTTCATTCCGTGGGATAAAATTCAATCTGGGGCATATAATTAATCATAAACGTTCGTACAATTTTAAATTGGTCCTAGGGCAGCATTTTATTCTTGGTTTAATGGATGTAGCTTTTGATACTCTGATGGCTATTATGCTTTTTGTCATTATCGGCTCTGAATCTGCTTTGGGGGGAGTAAAAACTGTCTTTACTTTAATAATAGCGGTTGTCGGCTACTTTGCCGGTGGTTTCATGGTAAAAAACAAAAAATTCTATCTCTTTACTATTCTTTTGGCAAGTATTGGCATTTTTTCTTTAGGATTCTGGCCAAATTGGTGGGGAGTAATGTTGATGGGTATATTAACCGGAATTGGTTTTCCGTTTTTCAGCATCGCCTTATCGACTGCCTACTTTGATACCATTGATGAACACCAACAATCGTGGCAGGAAAAGTACCATTTGTTTTTGGAGAGAGACGGTGTTCTGGGGTCGGCGAGGGTAATCAGCTATCTTATCCTCTATTTCCTCTTTGTGAAAGGCGATAAATTAACGATCGCGACAAATTGGCTCATGGCTATTTCTGTCCTGCCTCTAATCATCGGTTGGTTATTATCCTTGCGTCGACCGCAACGATCTGGGATGAGGAAACAATCAGCGGATTTATTTCCGTCTCCTTGATTTCTTTTTCCTTTTCCATAAACGCTGCCAACTGACAGAGAATTTCGTAAATTTTTTTCTCATCGATCGGTTTTTTACCCCGAAATCCTTTCAATAAAGTAGCTATTCTTGTTTCCTCAACCATTTGCGTGAATTCTTCAAAAGAAAAGGGGTAAATCCGGAAAGAGATCTCTTTTAAAAGCTCTGTATAAATTCCTCCGAGGCCTAGTCCGGCGACGACGCCGAATTTTGGGTCGCGTTTCACTCCCAATATCAATTCGTGTCCCTTAATCATTTCTTGGACGACAACGGTTTTGGAAATTTCCGACATTTTTTTGTAATTTTCTTTCAGCTCCTCTTCGGTCTTTATGTTAGTTATTACTCCCCCTACTTCGGTTTTATGGATTATTTTTGCTGAGGAAACTTTGACAACGACAGGAAACGATAATTTTTTAGATATTGTTGAGACATTATCAATTGATTCTGCCTTATGAAAGTCCGCCGTCTCAATTCCAAGCCCCTTAATGATATTTAAGGATTGAAATAAATCGGGAGAGGCATTTTTTGATAATCCTGCTTTAATTTTGGGTTCAAAAACCGTATTCGTTCGGCTCAAGTACTTTTGATAGTCAATAATTTTTTTAATGGCGCTTGTTAGATAATCAAAGTTGGCAAAGCCGACGATTTTTTTCTCCTCAAAAAGTCGGCCTATGCCGGTCATCGATTTTTTACCCATAAAAATCGGGTAGATCGGTTCTTTAAAGCGACTTTGCATCTTTGCCAAAACCTCCGCGGTTTCTTTAATCTGGGTATTAGCCTGGGGAGTGAGGAGGACTATTATGGCGCCTATTTCTTTTTCGCCAATGGTGGTTTTAATGACTCTCTCGTAGTCAAAAGCCGACGCGTCGCCCAAAAGATCGATTGGATTGTGAACGGTGATTTTCTTGATTCCTTCGAATGAACCGCTAATTTCGTCTTTTAAAGCCTGGGAAATAGTTTTCAAAGATAATTTATTGCCGATGATTTTGTCGGTGAGCATGACGCCGGCGCCCCCGGCGTTCGATAAAACGAGAATTGAAGAAGAAAGGGGTAATTTCCTATAACTAAAAATTTTGAGGAGCGTCAAAAACTCGCTGTAATCGTCGGCCCTGATCGCGCCATACTGTTTAAATACCGCCGAATAGACGGCGTCGTCTCCAATCATGCCTCCGGTGTGGGAAACCGCCGCCTGCCCACCCTCTTTTGTCCGGCCCGATTTGATTATTATCACCGGTTTTTCCCGGGTAACCCTGGCCAGAGTGGTTTTGAACCTTTCTCCATCGCGAACATCCTCTAAATACATCGCAATCACCTCGGTATTTTTATCTTTTGCCAAAAATTCCAAACAATCCGTCTCGTCGATAACTGTTTTGTTCCCCAAACTAATAAAATAGGAAAAACCGAGGTTTTTGTGGGCGAGAAAATAGTCGGTCAAGGCTGCTCCAATGGCTCCTGATTGGGAAATAAAGCCGATATTGCCCGCGGGAACGATATTTTTAAGGAAAGTTAGATTCACGCAGTTTTTTGTCGCGACATAACCGATGCAGTTGGGGCCCAAAAGATTCATTTTATGGGCGGCGGCCCTTTCTTTTAAAGTTTTTTCAAGAATTATCCCTTCTTTGCCGGTTTCTTTGAATCCCGCCGCATAAATTACGGCATTTTTTATACCCAAGCGGGCCGCTTCGTGAATGACCGGAAAAAGAGCGGAGACCGGAATGGCAAAAGCCACCAAATCTATGGTTTCTTTTATGTCACTCAAGGTCGGATAGACTTCGTAACCCAATATCTTTCCCTGAAATTTATTGTTGACCAAGAATATTTTGCCTTTATAGCCTTGGTCGATAAGATTTTTTGCCACCAAGTGGCCGATTTTGTGTTTTTCGTGCGACGCCCCGACAATTGCAATCGAGGCCGGGTTAAAAAGCGAAGATATGTCCATACAATTATTGTAGCGTATCCTCGATTTCTCCGAGTAGTTCTTCCTGATTAATTGATCTGCCTTGCTCTTTCATTCTGAAGCCGTATTCGAATATTCTTGTCATGACTTTCCTTAATTGATTGAACGCTTTGTCTTTAAATTGTTCTCCGGACATAATTTCTTTAAGCGTTTTGTTGGCCCTGATTAAAGACCGTTTCGAAATAAAAAATTCTTGAATAAGAGAATCGATAATATTTATTTCGCCTTTTTCTTTGCTAAAATCTCTGTTGCTGAAGATGAATTCGAGATTTGTCCGTCCGTCTGGTTTCCTCTCAATAAGATAATTGGCAATTTTTTTGTAGAAATTAGTCTCTGCCCCTTCAATTATGGCGCTGAATTTTTTTGCTGTGAAAACGCTGTCTGTATATGAAGATTCTATTCCCAGCTCAAAAATAACCGGTTGTTCTCTTAGCGTCAATGACAGTGAGTTGATTTCATTTAGAGCAGAATCAATTTTGTCACGCGCGGCAATGGTTTTTAGCGCCCCTCTTTTGACGCCGATAAAAAATGTTCCTCCTCTTCTTCCGATATCGACATATTGCATTAAGTCCGGCCCCAATCTATTGGTTATTAATTGATAAAGGCTTACTATCGCCATATCGGCTTCCGGATAACTGATTATATCGTTCATTTCACGGATGAATTTCAGGTCAAGACAGTAAATGTCTTTATAATTTTCCAGTCTTTCAAAAAATTCGGGCGGAGAATAGACAATGTTGGCAAATAATTTATCAAACAGACGGTTTTCAATAAATTTGAGCACTTCCTCTCTCTGGTTATCATTGAATTCACTCTTTAACAATGCCGTTATTTCCCCGCTTAAATCAGGAAATCTTTTGCTCAAATGAGCCAATTTTCCTTTTACTGTGGCGGCTGTTTCCGGATAGATTAGTTCAACGGGTTTGGTTATAAATTCCAGCAATTGCGGCATTTTTTTAGCTGACCTAATCTGCAGAGGCGTCAATATATGTCCCTTTTTCAAAAATTGGTCGAAGAATGTTTTTTCCTCGGAGTCATTTGGTCTTTGAATTACATCAATTATTTTCCCCCCCTCTTTTTCCTTGAGTCTTATAGGCGCGGAAACAATGGGGTCGTCGTCCCTCAAGCCTTTTTTAAAGTAACCGGTTAAATTGTTTTGTTTATATTTTTCTTCTATTTTTTTTCTTAACTCTTCTATAAGCTCCTCGTGGTATTGACCGACAACAGAAACACAAAATTCATCGCCTCCGTAGCGACAAAGCCTCACTTCTGCTTTATCAAGAGCAACGTCTTTGTCTAATCTAAAATGCCGAACCGTTTCCTTCAAAGCTCTGGCAAATTTGTTCAAAATAAAGTCTCCTGCCCCGGCTTTGTCGGCAAAGTGCATATCTGATAAATCGAGCATTAGAAATGCTGCTTTAGCCGAAGGATCGGCCAAATCTCCCAAAGTTTCGGCGATGAATGCCGAACGATTCAAAACCTCTACCGGCTCTTCTTTTAAAACAATGTCTTTAAAAGGTGGCTTGAAAGTAGCTCTCCTTTTTAAGCCGGGGTCGAAACTGACATGATTATAAATATTTCCCTTTATTTCATTGAAGGCAGGCGGTTCGCTTGATCGCGATGGCTCGTTTGGTGTATGGAACATGTATCGCCTACTCGGATTTACCAGACAAACTTTTAAGCGATTTTTCCAAAACAATTTCGACGGCGTGAGAACTCCCCATTCGATCTACGCCGGCGGTTATAAAATCAGCCGCTTGCTTGTAAGTGCTGATTCCGCCGGCCGCCTTGAGCTTTATTTTTTGGCCGACGATGGACCTGATTAGTTTAACGTCTTCCAAACTGGCTCCTCTTGGACCCATTCCTGAGCAGATCTTAATGAAGTCTGCCCCAGAAGTTAAAATCGCCACCGCCGCTTTTTTTATTTCGGCTTCGGATAAATGGCCTGTTTCTATGATAAATTTTATAATCGTCTGTTTTCGCTTTTTTTTTACCTCTTTTACTATTGTTTTCATTTCCTCCTTTGCTTTCTCGAAGCGCCCCATTTTGAAAAAACCGACATTGTTGGCGATGTCGAGCTCGTCGGCGCCTTGTTTCACCGCCCATAAGGAAGAGAAAACCTTAACGTCGAGCCCTTCCTGACCGAGGGGAAAAGAAATTACGGTTCCAACAGCCGCCCTATTTTCAATAATCTTCTTTGCCAACGCCACGTAATAAGGATTGACAAAGGCGCTGTGAAAATGATACTGTCTGACCTGTCCGCATAGTTTTTTTATGTCTTCCTCTGCCGATTTTTGTTCGTGGTTGGCCAAATCCAAGTAGCTGGCCAAAGACCTTTTATCCATATGTTTATGTTATAACTTGACGACTCTCTTAACCAGTCTTATTCCGATAAGAACGGCAAATGAAATTAGAACAAATTGAAAATAAGTCGGGACGTCAACCGAAGAAATCCTGAAGAATCCGGCCGGAACGGCGTGGCTCAAGATAATAAACTGAAAAACGAGCGGAATGAGAAAGGCAACTAAAAATAGTGGTGAAAATAGATTGGACAAGTTATCTTTGATGTGACGGTGACTCAACCAAAGATCGATAAAAACAAATGATTGAATCATGGTTAAAACGGAGAACGCCGCCGTGGCTCCTAGTCCCAAATTCAACCACCGGGAATAAATAAAATAAGAGACAATCACCAAAATTGCTCCTACCATTCCGACTAAAAATATATAAGATTGATCCCGTTTTTTGAGAAGGATCATTTCCTTTTCCGGAGATTGACTCATGAGATTCGGGTGACGCGGTGAAAAGGAGAGCATCAGAGCCGGTAATCCGTCGGTAACCAGATTTATATACAATAGTTGGATCGCATAAAAAAGAGTCGGCAACCCTAATATCAGCCCAATAATTAAAGCAATCGCTTCCGAAACATTACAGGAAAGAAGATATTTAATCGCATTTTTGATGTTATTTATGATTCCGCGTCCTTCTTCAATTGCGGTAATAATGGTGGCAAAATTGTCGTCGGTTATCACCATATCGGCCGTTTCTCGGGCGACGTCGGTGCCGACGAGCCCCATTGCGACACCTACGTCGGCCTGTTTTAAGGCAATCGCGTCATTCACCCCGTCACCGGTTACCGCTACTATTTCGCCTAAACTTTGATAGAGTTTGACGATCCGATGCTTTTGGAACGGATTGGTTCGGGCAAATATTTTTACTTTTGGAAGAATTTTTAAAAGCTCTTCATCTGAGTATTGTTCAATTTGGGCGCCAAGCATGATTTCGTCCCCTTCCTGAATCAGCCCCGTAACTACTCCAACCGCTTCGGCGGTCTTTTCGTTGTCTCCTGTAATCATCATAATTTTTATTCCTGCCGTTTTTGCTTTTTGAATTGCCTCTTTTACTTCGGGCCGGGGCGCGTCGTGGATTGCCACCATACCCAAAAATATTCCGTCGTTATAGCTAAAGGCCAACACTCTTAATCCTTGGGCCGCCCACGTTGATACCTGTTTTTCTAGCTTATGCTTGCCCGCCGGGGTCAACTTCTCTATCTTTCCTTTCAATAAAATTTTGTCACACCGGTCGAAAATCGATTCCGGAGCACCCTTGGAAAAAATAAAGGTTTCCGAGCCCTTCTTGACTTTAACCGTCATCATCTTGGTTACGCTGTCAAATGGCTTTTCCTCCAAGAGTCGCCATTTTTTTCTTTCTTTTTGGATGTCTAGCCCCATTTTTTGGGCTAAATAAAGAAGCGCGCCTTCGGTCGGGTCGCCCAAAACGTCCCAGCGGCCGTGGTCGTGAACATAAACCAGCGAGGCCGTTGAGCAAAGAACGCTGTTTAATATTAAGAGATTGAGCACGTCGGTTTTTTTGGGATCAACGCTTGCTTGATTATCAAGGAATATTTCTTTTACCTGCATTTTATTTGTCGTCAAGGTTCCTGTTTTATCGGTTGCAATCAAGGTGATGCTGCCCAAGGCTTCGATCGCCGATAAGCGACGCAAAATTGCTTTTTTACCGGCCATCTTTTTCATTCCTATGGCAAGGGTAATTGTCATCACCGCCGGCAACCCTTCCGGCACAACGGCAACCGCCAAAGAAACGGCTAAAAGAAATGCCGGAAAGTACCCGGATCCTTCAAACATTGAAATCAGAAAAACTAAGATAGATAAGACTATTCCCCCTATTCCAATGAATCTTGTCAGGACTGTCAGTTTTTTTTGGAGTGGTGTGACGCCTTCTTCAATAATTGATAAATTTTTTGCGATCGTACCAAATTTGGTTGAGTCTCCCGTCAAAACGACCTTCATCAAACCGCGGCCCCTGGCAACGATGGTTCCCGAATAAATCTCTTCTTCCAATTTCTTTTCAACCGCGAGGGATTCCCCCGTCAATGCCGCTTCGTTTATTTCCAGATTAATAGTTTCTATTATTTTTCCGTCGGCCGGAACCTTGACCCCCTCCTCTAAATAAACTACGTCTCCCGGAACCAAATATTTACTGTCGATTTCTTGTTCCCGGCCGTCGCGAATAACCCGAATTTTTGTCACCGTCATTTCTTTCAAGGCCTTGAGCGATTCCTCCGCTTTTGCCTCTTGATAAAGACCAAAAAAAGCGTTCAAAACCACAATTGCTAAAATTAAAATTCCGTCGATGTTTTCGCCAAGAATGATAGAAAAAATTGCCGCGATTATAAGAAGGAGGGTCAAAAAGTTATTAAATTGTTCAATAAATTTTATGAGAATGCTCTTCTTCGGGGGCTCCGAAATTACATTCGGTCCATATTGTTTTAGAAAATTGTCAACTTGACTTTGGGTTAAGCCTTTCATAGGTTTCTTCCATCACTTGTAATATTTCATTGACGATTTGGGTAGCTTCGTCGTAGGATACCGCTTTTAAATTATGCGGAAAGTAGTGAAAAATTTGATTGCGTCCTTTTTTCCAAATTCCCCAGATTTTTTCAGCCAGTTCGGCGCTTTCTTTTTCCTGTATTTTCCGATAGAGCGATTTTTCTCCCAGCCGGCCGATCAAATTGGGAGACATTAGTTTTCCCAATCTTAAATGGTCCGAAATATAGTCGAGCCGACTGATAAAACCGACGTCTTTGAAAAGTTGCTTGAGAAATCCTTCGTAAGCTTTGGCGAAAGGAAAAATCAAAAAAGAATAGTCTTTGAACTGATACGCTTGATCCTTGATAATATCCTCCATCAAATACTGTCCTTCACGGACCAAATCTTTTTGATTTTGCGACAAATAAAGCCAAAATGCGCTCGTTTTCAAAACCAATCGCCCCAATTTGTCCATTTGTAAAAATTAATATTAATTATTAGACGAGAAATACGGTATCGAGCTTTGATTAATAATAACAAAATAATGCTATAATTTGTTCCATGAAGAAACTGTATGAACTGGTACAGAAAAATCTTCGTTCTCTTTTTCTCCCCCAGGAATCGCCTTTTAAAGGGCCTCTTCCTATTATCACCATATCGAGAGAAATGGGTAGCGGCGGCAAGGCGATCGCCAATTTAGTTGCGAAAAGGCTCGGCACCAAATGGAAAGTTTATGACAAAGAAATCGTCGACGAAATCGCCAAAGAGGCCCGCCTGGAAAAAAAATTGGTCGAGTCAATCGACGAGAAAAGAATCCCGCTGGTGGACGAATTGGTGATCGAAATATTCGGCCGGCGATTTTTGAGCATGTCGGGATATTATAAGCATCTAATTAAGGTTCTGTCCTTAATTGGCCAGCGGGGATACTCGATTGTCCTCGGACGCGGAGCCAATTTTATCTTCCCTCACGCCTTAAAAATCAGGATAATCTGCGAAATGAGTCAAAGGATCGCCTGGGAAATGACCTTTGAAGGAATAACGCGGGCAGAGGCTGTAAGAAGAATAGAGGAATCCGATGAGGAAAGAAAAAAATTTGTCGAAGCCTTATTTAGTCACGACCAAAAAAAAGCCCACCATTATGATTTAGTCATCCGTACCGGTCCAAATCTAATGATTGAGGATGCGACTGATTTAATTGTTGATCTTGCCAAAAGAAGATTCAGGATTTGATTTCCAGTTTTATCGAGGGACTCATCGTCGACTTTAAGTAAGCTTTTTGGATGTGCTTTAAACCGACCGCTTCTATAAATTTGTTAGCATTTTCTAAAAGTTTTTCCGCCGGAAGCGTCTCTTTTCCGATCATCTGATGAATTAAGGGAAATTTCGGCTCGGTTTTCCAGCGCAAAAGACCGCCTTCGAACTTTTTTACCACTTCCTCCGGATTTGGAGAGATCGTGCCGGCTTTTGGATTGGGCATCAAGCCGCGCGGTCCCAAAATTTTGGCAAACTTAGCCAGGCGCGGCATGAAAGACGGATGGGTGACTAAAATGTCAAAGTCAATTTTACCCTGTTCCAACTTATCCAAAACTTTATCATCAACCACCGTGACTTTTACCGACTTTCCGGTAGAATGGGGTAATTGAATTTCACCCTTTAGGCCGGTCTCATCAACCACTAAATGGAGTTCGACCGCGGCGTCAAACTTTGTCGTCTTCATTTTTTTGAGCAGTTCAACCGCATCCGCGAGGGCGTAGGACTTCGTTTTATCGACTAGTTTTTTTACCCCAACGTATTTTTTTCCCTTCGGTTTGACAATGATTTTTTTTGTTTTCTTTACTTTGACTTCTTTTTTCTCTTCCTCTTTCTTAGGTTCTTCTTTTTTTTCAGTTTTTTTCGCCATCTTTTTCTCTTTTGCCTTTTCTTTTTGCTCTTTCTTTTGTTCTTCCTCGATTTCTTCCATACCCAATAGTCTAGTTTTTACTTTTCCCATTTTTGATTTTTTAATTTTCAACGTCAACTCCCATACTTCTGGCGGTGCCGGCGACAATTTTCTTTGCCGCCTCGATATCATTGGCATTCAGGTCGGCCATTTTTTCTTTGGCAATGGTTTCGATCTGTGCTTTAGATAGCTTGCCTACTTTCTCGGTGTTCGGTTTGCCCGATCCTTTTTCTAAAGTAATGGTTTTCTTGATCATCGCGGCTACCGGAGGCAGTTTTGTTACAAACGTGAAACTTCTGTCTTCGTAAACCGTGATTACCGCGGGAATGATTTGGCCTTTTTGTTTACTCGTCCTGGCGTTATATTCTTTGATAAAGTCCATGATGGGAATCCCGTGCTGACCCAAGGCCGGTCCAACCGGAGGAGCAGGAGTCGCCTCACCCGCAGGGAGATTCAATTTTACAATCGTTTTTATTTTCTTAGCCATTGTGAGCTTTTATAATTTAGCAACTTGTAAAAAATCCAGTTCGACCGGTGTTTCCCGGTCAAAAATTGACACCAAAACTTTGACTTTTCCTCTTTCTTCGTCGATCGCCTCGATCGTCCCCAAAAAGTCGGCGAAGGGGCCTTCGGTAATCTTGACTGCTTCGCCCACGGAGAATTTCGCTTTGAATTTCGGCTGTTCCTGCTGAACAAACTTCATGATCGCCTCGACTTCGCGGTCGGAAATCGGAGTTGGCTTCAGGCCCGCGCCCACAAATCCGGTTACCCCCTCGGTGGTGCGGACCACCAACCAAGAATCGTCGTCGAGAATCATCTTAACGAGAATATATCCCGGGAAGACTTTTTCGGTCGCCTTGGTTTTTTTACCTTTTTTTACGACGACTATTTCTCTTGTTGGGATAACGACGTCAAAAATCTTTTCTTCGACTCCGAGCGATTTTATCCTTTGTTCGAGGGCATTTTTCACTCTTTGTTCGTAGCTGGTCTGGATATGAATAACATACCAGCGCGCTTTTTGTTTTTGTTCCTTGTTGACTTCGTCCTGATTCATAGAAATGGGAGTTTATCTAAATTTAGTGATAAATTCAAGCCCCTTGGTCAAAAGAATATCTATTATACCGATATAGAGCCCGAT
>MGAT01000011.1:0-7518 GCA_001789855.1 Candidatus Roizmanbacteria bacterium RIFCSPLOWO2_01_FULL_44_13
TCATTGCCTTTTGGAAATCGCCGGAGTCGTCCTTCTTGGGTTCTTCGCCCGGCTTGACGATTTCTTTTGTCGGGGCTGCTGGAGCCGGCATGGTTGCTTGGGCCTGAAGATACTGCAGGAGGGCGGTCACCGCCGGAATCAAAAGATAATACCACTGCCCAGACGCCTTGGGAGTGGTCGCCAGATTGATCCCCAAGAACATCGGGTCGACCGTGGTGATCTTCAAAAAAGACGCGTACAAAACGTTGTTGATCGCGGCAATTGCTTTAACTCCCTGGCCGTTGGTCAGAAACAGCGACAGCGTTTGGTACAAAGCGATGAAAACCGGAATCTGAATGATCATAAAAAGACAGCCCGAAGTCGGATTGATGCCGGCTTGCTGATAGAGTTTCATCTGTTCGGCTTGGAGAGTTTTTTTGTCGTCTTTGTGCTTTGTCGACAGGTGGTCGAGGTGCGGCTTTAACTCGGCCATCTTTTTCGCGGTTTCAATCTGTTTTTTGAAAAAAGGATTAAATAAACCACGGATCAAAACCGTGAGTCCTATGATGGCAAAGCCAAAAGCACCCGGAATTTTTATCAACAAGAATCCTTTATAAAGAAGGACGAGCAAATTTAGAATCGGAAAAACAAATAGTGTGTTAAAAAAATTTGGTTGCAACATAGTGTCAGACTGCTAATCTCCTCCTGCCTTTGAGCCGTCGTCTTTTTAAAACTTTTCTGCCGTCATGGCTTTTCATTCTGACGAGAAATCCGTGCTTTGTTCCTCTTTTACTCTTTTTTGGTTGCCAGGTTCTTTTCATAGTGATTCTTTCAATATCGAGCTCGTCTCTCCTTCAAATACCTTCCAAACTGCCTCGGTGAGGAATGGAATGAAAGGGTGGAGCATCTTTAAATTCTCCAAATAAATACTTTCCAAACTTTTACGAGCTTCAATATTACCATTTATTACTCCATCTTTCAATTGTTCAATATAATAGTCGGCGAAACGGTGCCAAATGAATTCATAAACCAACCCGAGTGCCCGGGAGAAATGGTAACCGTCCATCAATTTTAAATATTTTTTCTTTTCTTCTTTGAATTCTTTTTTTAACGCGGCGAGTTTGTCATTCTGAGCCGAAGGCGAAGAATCTAGCGAAGCGTTTTGCCTGTTCATCCAAATAAACCTTCCTATGTTCCAAATCTTGTTGGTGAAGTTTCTCATCCCGATAACTTTTGCCTCGGTCAGTGGAATATTGCTCCCGGGGCTCGTGCCAAAAATGAGGGATGCCCTAAAGGCATCGGCACCGTAACGATCGACCAAATCTATCGGGTTAATGACGTTGCCCTTGCTCTTGCTCATTTTCTGGCCTTTGGCGTCGACCACCTTGCTCCATAGGTAAACCAGCTTAAATGGGATCTCTTTTTTAATATACAAAGAAAACATAATCATTCGCGAAACCCAGAAAGGCAAAATGTCGGCCAAGGTTCCCATCACATCCGTCGGGAACCTGGTTTTGTATTCGTCTTCCTTTAAAGTCACCAGCGGCCACTGCCCCGAAGAGAACCATGTGTCGAAGGTATCCGTTTCCTGGATCCATTCGCCTTCTTTCGGTTCCTCAACCGAAACCACATACCGGACCGGGTCTTTTGTGTAATTATGTACGGTCATTTGCTGCAACCCTGTTTTAATTTCGGTCAGAGTATAACCTTGATTTTTTAATTCTTTGACGGTTCCTTTTTTAAACTCTCCTTTTTTGTCAATAAAGCTCAACCAAATCCTGTTTTCATTTCCAGAAAGCAAATACCAAACCGGGATTCTGATTCCCCAGGCGATCTGGCGGCTGATCGGCCAGTCGTGCATTACTTCCAGCCATTGGAGGATTTGTTTTTTAAACCGCTTGGGAAAAAACTTTACTTTTTCTTTATTGATCGCGGCGATGACGGGCTTTTTGAGGTCTTTTACCTTGATAAACCAATTCGGTATTATAGTTGGTTCCAAATCCCGACCGCATTTGTAACAAACCGTCACCGCGTGCTTGTAATTTTCGTCGATTTTTTCGATTAATCCTTTCTTTTTCAAATCCTCGACTACTTTCTCCCTCGCCTGCTTCACCTTGAGTCCGGCGTAAGGGCCGGTTAGTTCGTTCAACCGGCCGTCAATATTAATGATTCTTTTTATTTCTAAATTGTGGCGCTTGCCCGCTTCGAAGTCATTCGGGTCGTGAGCCGGGGTTATCTTTACGACACCAGTGCCGAATTTCATATCAACCATCTCGTCGGCAACCACCTTGATCTTGAACTTACCCAATAATCCAACGACCTCGATTTCTTGACCGACCCATTTCTTATAACGTTTGTCTTTTGGGTGGACCGCGACCGCGGTGTCTCCAAACTTGGTTTCCGGGCGAACCGTCGCCAAAACAAACGGCCCGTATTTCAGGTAATATAAGGGGTCGACTCGTTCGACGTGGACGGTTTCCAACTCCGAAAGCGAGGTGCCGCAGTGCGTGCAGTAATTGACGATATATTCGTCTTTATAGATGTAGCCTTCTTTCTCCATTTTTTTGAAAGTGGCAATGACGGTTTCCAAGACGTGTTTGTCCAGGGTAAAAACGCTTCTCCCCCAGTCGGCCAAAAAACCCAATCTCTTAAATTGTCCGTAAATCAAGCCGGAGTTTTCTTTCACAAACTTGAATATGTTGTCGTATAAATCCTGGCGGCTGAAGTCAAATCTAGACTTGCCCTGTTTGGCAAGATGTTTTTCATAGACGAACTGCGTTTCAAATCCGGCGTGGTCGGTGCCCGGAATCCAGAGCGATGCATAACCCCTCAATCTTTTATAACGGATAAAAATGTCTTCGACGGTGTACATGCCGTGCCCGGCGTGGAGAGACGCGTTGGCATTCGGGGGCGGCATGAGAATGGTAAACGGCTTGCCCTTTGCGCTCGTTAATCGCCCGTTTTTTTCCCACGATTTATAGACTTTTTCTTCAATTATTTGTGGTTGAAATTTCGAATCCATATGGGCGACCCCCGTCATCCTGAGGGAGCGGAGCGACCGAAGGATCTAAAATTACGCTTCGCTAGATTCCTCGCTACGCTCGGAATGACAAAGGGAACGCTTTTTATTATATAATATTTTCTTATGGATTGGCTTTTCGCTTCGCTCAATTATTACATTTACATTCTTGTCGTTGGAGTCGCGTTTTTCCCTTTGGCGCGAAGGATTTTTTCCCGATTTTCCTTTGATTCGGGCTACCCGTTTGCCAAAGTCTTGGCGATTCTTCTTGTCAGCTACGCGACGTATGTTTTAGGAACTTTAAAGATCCTGCCGTTTGCCAGGTGGAGCATTTTTTTGACGATTGGAATTTTTGCCCTGATAAATTATTTAATCTTCGAGCGGAGTCGAGAAAAGTTCTCGACGAGCTCAAACTATAAACTGTTATCCGTAATCATTTTTGAAGAGTTTCTTTTTCTAATATCTTTCCTGTTTTGGGCATTTGTCAGGAGTCAGGAACCGTCGATCCAGTCTCTGGAAAAATTCATGGACTTCGGCTTCATGAATTCAATTTTAAGAAGCGATTACTTTCCTCCGGCCGACATTTGGTATGCCCCCCTGCCAATAAACTACTATTATTTCGGCCACCTGACCGGGGCGTTTTTGATCAGGTTAACCGGCGTTGTCCCGGCTGTCGGATACAACCTGATCCTGGCGACAATATTTGGGCTGGCCGTCACTCAGGTTTTTTCCCTAATTGCTAATATTATTATGACTTACCAGCCTAAAATAAAAAGGGCTCTCCTGATTATTTTCGGGCTTTTAGGCGCTTTTATTGTCAATCTCGGGGGTAATTTGCACACTATCTATGTTTTCACGCGGGGCTATCCGAATGAAAGCACGCCGACCCCTTTCTGGCAAATTCTCTCGGGCTACAATCCTTTACAATACTGGTATCCGAACGCCACCCGGTTTATCCCATTTACCATCCACGAATTCCCCTCTTATTCATACGTCGTTGCCGATTTACACGGCCACGTTTTCGACATTCCGTTTGTCCTTTTGACCTTGGGTATTCTTTTTTTAATTTTTACCGGCAAGTGGTCCTGGAAGTGGCCGGTATTTCTCGGATTCCTCACCGCCGTCCACTACATGACCAACGCCTTTGACGGGCCGATCTATATTCTTCTGGCGGTTTTGGTTCTGTTTTTCCTCTTAAAATGGAGTTTGAGATTTATTTTCAGCCTGGTAATTATTTTTGTCTCTTTTATTGTCTTTTCTCTGCCTTTTTCCTCGCATTTCACTCCTTTTATTTCCGGCATTGGCCTAAACTGCGCGCCCAATTTTTTGCTCGATCTGGGCCGGATCGGGCCGTTCCTTTTTGAAAGAGGCAATTGTCAGGCTTCGCCTTTCTGGATGCTCTTTATCCTCTGGGGATTTTTCTGGATTAGCTTTGTTTTGTTTATTTTTGCCAGGAGCAAAGCGACCAAGCAGATTCAATCCCTGGACAAGTTTTTCCTAATCCTTTTCTCATTCGGAACATTTCTCATTATTATTCCCGAGTTTTTCTACATCAAAGACATCTACCCGGCTCATTTCCGGGCCAACACCATGTTCAAGCTCGGCTACCAGGCTTTTATGATGATGGGGATCGCCTCGACCGTGACTTTTTTCAAAATAAAGGAGCTAAAAATCAAGTGGAAAAGGGTTCTGTTGACCGGAATTTGGATTTTTTTCGCCTTTTTTGTCGTCATCTATCCGATTTTTTCCATCCCTTCTTATTACGGTGCTCTCGATAGAACACCAAACTTGGACGGCGCCAATTGGTTTACTACAAGCTATCCAGAAGACCGGGAAATCGTCGACTATCTCAACGCCGAGGTATTCGGCCAACCGGTGATTTTGGAGGCGCAGGGCGACTCCTACACCGACTACGAAAGAATCTCGGCTTTTACCGGTTTGCCGACCGTTGCCGGTTGGTGGGTTCACGAATGGTTGTGGCGCGGATCATCAGATGTCGTCGGCGAGAGAATCCCCGAAGTCTCGGCGTTGTATGAGTCAAATAGTATTGAAGAAACTACTTCCTTGATTGAAAAATATCAAATAAAATATGTGATAATTTCGCGATTGGAACGCCAAAAATACCCAAATTTAAACGAAGAAAAATTTTCAAAAATCGGGCGACTTCTCTTGCGGTCAACTAATGGGTTTGGAGCCTTGTATCAAGTAAATTAACTATTACAAAAAAATGCCTTCGTCGTATTGACAAAGGCATTTTCTTCTGTTAATGTATTAGGCAGAGCATTACTACTCGTCGTTCCCTTTATACGAGCGGTAGTGATGCTCTAATTTTTTGGCTGCCTATTACAGGTGATACAACTGAATCGGAATCCTTAAATTCTTCTTCGTTAGTTTTTTAAACTGATCGGCGACAAAATCAATCAACTCGTTTTGACTCCTTGCCCTTTCTCGATAAGGGTTGGTTTTGGGCTTCTGGGAAACGATAATTTTCTTCATAATCCAAATATAAAGGACTCGATGGTATTTGTCAAGACCTATATAAATATTCATATAGTCTATAGGATAGCCTATAGATTATATTAAGAGTTTTGGCCTATTATAATAAGCCAATAAAAGTTATACAAATTGTGTGGATAACTGCGAAACCCGTCATCCCGAGCCCGTCGAGGGATCTTACGATATAATATGTCATGACTTTTTCCGTTTTTACCTACAATACCCTGTTCAACCGGGCAGTCGAGGAAATAAAACCGCTCATTCTCGAACACCAACCCGACGTTTTATGCCTCCAAGAGGTAAAAACGGACGAAGCGAACCTGAAAATGATTGAAAAATTTGGGTTGAAGTTGGCCGACTTCAGCAATTCGTTCATCAAGTTCGGGCAGGTATTCGGAGTGGCCACTTTCTATAATCCCAAAAAATTGAGGCACGTTAGATCAACTACCCTGCATTCCGGCAGCAACTTGACCGAAATCTTGTTTCAAATCTTTCAGGCTTTACTTGGCTACAACAAGCCAAAAACATTTTTGAAGAGCGATTTTGTCGAAAAAACGTCAAAAAAAGACTTCAGCATCTGCAATATCCATCTCTATGTTGTCGGGAGCAACGCCTTGAGGCTAAAACACATCAAAGAAGTGATCCAAGGCATAGAAACGAAGGAAAAGACGCCGTTGATCTTGGCCGGCGATTTCAATTATTTCCCCTATCTAAGGCGCCGTCTTGAAAATCTGATGAAAACACACGGATTTAAAGAGGCGACAAAAAATATTTTCCAAACCATTAAATTCACCCGGGACGGGATATTTGAAAACTTTAATCTTTTTCAGAGGGTTTCGATCAAGATAGCCAAAAAGCTCTTGCAAAACCTGAAGATCGACTATATTTTTTACCGGAATCTAAAACTGGTCAAAACTGAGAGAATCGAAGTCCGCTTTTCAGACCATTTTCCGATCATTTCCTATTTTTCCCAAATCAAAAAAACTCCTTAAATAAAGCTTTGACCATGTTCGAATATTTTTTTATCTCCGACGCCAGTTTTTTATTCAACCTGACATCTTTGTCTTCTAAAAAGTGATGTCCCCCCATTTGATAACCCAATTTTTTGTCGGTAATCTCCCCCAAAAGCATCGAATGGACTGTGGCAATGCTGTATTTATAAATTAATGGAAGATAGCCGTCTTTTTTTATTCTCCTGAAGGACCACTTCAGCAATCTTTTGGGGATGATGTTGAGCCTGACGCCCGCGTTTTGAATTCTAAGGCTGAGTTCGTGGTCTTCGCTGATTGTCGTTCTTTCGTCAAAGCCGCCGATTTTATTGAACAAGTTCTTGTAAATAATAAAATTGAAGCCCGGCGCCATTTGTTTATTAGCCAGCTTCATGATTTCCAGAGTATAGTTGGCAATTTGAATTAAAAAAATATCAAATTTGTCTCTTACGTCGGGCAGTAAATATGTCGTTATGAATAAATAAGAATTTTTGTCGATTGTTTTTTTTAATTCTGACAGGTAATTATTATAAATTCTAATGTCGGCGTCCAAAAAGACGAGATAATCCCCCTTGGCTTTTTGGCCTCCAATATTTCTTTGGTGGCACAGGTTTCTTTTATCGCTTATTATTATTCTTGCTTTGCCATAGGCCTTTTTCGCAACCGCGGTGGTTTTATCCTTCGATTGGCCGTCAATAATCAGCACCTCAAATTTTTTCTCTTTTTGTTTCTTGAGATCGTTTAATAAATTGGGAAGCAATCTTTCTTCATTAAGGGTAGGAATGATTATCGAAAAAAAGGGCTTCATAAAAGTGAATATATTATACAATACTAATAATGAATATCTCCGTCGTCATTCCGGCCCACAACGAAGAAAAACATATCGGGAAATGCCTCGACAGTTTAATAAACCAGGAAGAAAAGCCCTACGAAATCATTGTCGTTGACAATAATAGTACCGACGACACCGCCGGCGTCGTCAAAAGATACAAAGGCGTCATTTTGGTTTCAAAAAAAGAGCGGGGAATCATACCG
>MGAT01000011.1:7551-12886 GCA_001789855.1 Candidatus Roizmanbacteria bacterium RIFCSPLOWO2_01_FULL_44_13
GGATGAAAGCATCGTCGCCGTATCGATGCCCGTCCTTTTCAGCGATATAAAATGGGCTAACAGATTAGTTATTCTATTTTACCTTTACATGTTCATTCCGAGAATATTCATGGGCCACTATCCCCTGGTCGGCCCAAGCATGGCGGTCAAAAAATCCTCCTGGGAAAAAATAAGAAAAGAGCTTTGTACAAACGCCAAGGAAGTCCACGAAGACATAGATATTTCTTTTCACGTCAAAAAATTGGGGAAGATTTATCACGACGGGAAAACCATTGCCCTTAGTTCGGGAAGGAGAATGCGATACCACCCTTGGTCTTTTTTTGGAGAATACGCGATCAGATTTTTCAAAATGTTAAGAACTCATTGATTCTTCGACATTTTTTCTATTTCTTTCAATGTCGTGGCGTCCCCAGGGTTTTTGTCGTCGCGGAATCTCTCCAGTCTCGGAAAGCGTAACGCCAATCCGGCGGTGTGAACCGGGGATTTAGTTATCTCGTCGGCCCGGATCTCAACGACAATCGCCGGTTTGACCCAAACGTCGCAATTCATCATCTTATTGACCGAATAATTATTTGGTTTTTTTGAAATCCTCAACTTTTGCGTTTTCGTTTTCAACTCTCTCCATTCCGTATCAGTCAAGCCTGTTCCGATCTTGGCCACGGTAAGAAACTGTTCTTTTTTCTCGTCCAGCACTCCAGCCAAAAAAGCGCCGATTCCAAATCCGGTTCTTTTTCCGCGGCCCAGGTCGTATCCCATTACCAAGCAGTCGATCGTATCCTGAATCTTTGACGAGTAGCTCCGCTTATACTTGATCCAGTTCCATTCCCTGGCGCCCGGCTTGTAAACGCCGTCGATCTTTTTCGCCAAAATTCCTTCCAGACCTTTGGCAACGGCTTCGTCAAATAATTTTTCCAACCTTACATCGTCTGTCACTTCTTCCTGGTCGGCGAGGAGAACCGTATGTTTGGCGACGTTTCTCGTGGTTGTTATCGCCTCTTCAAGCGCCCGCCTTCTTTTCAAAAATGGTTCGTTGATAAAACTTTTTCCATCAACATATAGGAGTTCGAAGGCAAAAAGTTTCAGGGGGATCTTTTCCGCCATTTTCTCGATGTCGTATTTTCTTTTTCTTTGTACCGTTTCCTGGAACGGCAGGAATTTGCCGGTCTTGGCGTTGTACCCGACCGCTTCGCCCTCAAAAATTACCTCTTTTACCTTCAGTTGTTTCTTAACACCTTTAACGACATCGGGATACATATAGGTAACGTCTTCAAGGCTTCGGGAAAATAATCGCACTTCCCGCCCTGCTTTGGAATAATGTACGCTCAACCTAAATCCGTCAAACTTCGGCTCGACTAGACATTTATTCAATTGCTCGATGATTTCCTTGGCCGAAGACAGTCTTTCCGCCCTCATCATAATAATGGGCGTGAAAACTTTCGGCTGGATAGAGTTCATCGCTTTAATTCCTTTTTCTTTGAGAGTCCTCCCGATGAACCCGAGCTCCGGCCTGACGTGGTAAGCTTTTTCGATTGCCGGCCGCAGCGTTTTGTCTCCGGTTATCATCCAGGAATAGGCGTCCAGCACCGTCATATCCGAAAACCCCATCCTGATTACTCCCGTCGGCAACCTGGCGAGGTATCGCGCCGAGACGGCGTCAAGTTGTCTTATAAGGAGCGACAGTAAACTTATCTTTACGTCCTGACTCCCGGTGCCCCCGGCGGTCGCCAATTTGTAAAACACATCGTAAACCTCTGTTACCTTCATCTCGCGCTCTTCAAACGAAGAATATTGTTTTTTGAAATGTTCGAGCGTTTCTCCAAGATCTCCTAGCCTTTTGAATTCTTTTTCGAAGTAACTTTTTTCAAGGTTCATGGCGTTTATGGCAGCCCGGACAATCATTTTTTCCGCCATGCCGAAGTCAATTCCTTCGTAAGCCGGGCGGACGCGCCCCTGGAGTAGATAGACGACTTTTTCTATTTCCTCCGGAGTCAATTTCCTAAAAAGTTCTGCCAAAATCCGCGTAATCTCCAAGCGGGAACTGTTCTGGCTGATGCGGTCAAAGTATTTTGCCAATTCACTGAATGTCATAAGTTTATACCATTGCGTATCTTGCGGCTTTTGTACTCCCTACTTTTTTAATTAGTCCTTTTTTTATCAGGTCTTGGAGATCTCGCAGAACCGTGTCTTCGGAAACGTCCGGAAAAACCGTGGCAAACATCTGGTTTTGGATGAACCCGGCGTCGGTCAGATACTCGATCAGTTTCATCTGGCGCTCTGTCAGGTAGATCTGTTGCCCGCCGAAGCGTTCCTTCATCTTGACGTCTTTTGACAACTTGAGAATTTTTTCCTTGATCTTTTCAAATTCGATCGCCGCGCCGTTCGTAAAATATTCGAGCCACGTGGTCAACTCGCCGGCCGAGGCCTTTTGGAGATTTTCATAGTAAGACACCGCATCTTTGTCATAATATTCCTCGAGCGAAAAAAATCTCCTGATGTCGTACCCGCCCAAAAGCAAAATCAAAGTCGCCAAAACACGGGCCACCCGGCCGTTGCCGTCGATAAAGGGGTGGATCCTGACCAACTCGTGGTGGGCGATGCCGGCTTTTATAACCGGGTGAATGCTGTCTCGGTCGTCGCGGTTAACCCAGTACAAAAATTCCCTCATTAAAAATGGCACCTCTAAGGGCGGCGGGGGCCGGAAGGTTACTTCACCGGTGGCTGAATTTCTCACGATTACCTGTTTGTTACGGAATTCACCAAAGCTCTCCGGCGTCAAAATTTTGTCGGTGATGATCCTGTGAACTTTTTTGATTAAGAGTTCTGTGATCTTGTCTATTTTCTTTTTTGCCTCTTCGTCGATAAACTCGATGACCCGGCGGTAATTGATGATTTCCTGGATGTCCCGCGGGCGCCCGATTACGTCGCGCCCTTCCAAAATATCCTTGGCGTCGTCCTTGGCGAGCTTGTTGCCCTCGATATGAGTGCCGTGGTAGGTGGAACGGACGATCGCATCTTCTTTAAACTGTTTCTCCCAAAGGGGTAAAAGGGGCGAAAGCTTGATGACTTCCTCGGCGGCTTCGATTTTGGCGATTCTGGTCAAAATCTTGTTGGAGATCGTGAATACCGGACTAAACATAGATAAATTATAACCGATTTGCTACACTTAAAACATGGTTTACGCCTTGGAGATAAACCCAGACACTTTCCCGACCGCCCGCTTCGCCAACATAAGTTCGCTCGTCAATATCGCCTTGCCATTGGTTTTGGCCGGCGCCGCCTTGACATTTCTGATGATGTCCTTGATGAGCGCTTTTAATATCTTGACCCACGGCGACAACCCGGACGTTTTGAAAAAAGCTTATTCGTCGCTTATGTTTGCTGTTGTCGGATTGATCATAGTGATCGCCAGTTTTGTTGTTGTCCGCGTCATCGGCGGCATAATTGGGGCACAGCTTTTGCCGCAGTAATAGTTGTTATATATAATAAATCAATGGAAATAGACGAAATTTTTGGCAAAGTGACTCCTCCTCCGGGAATGAATATCGGGCCGGGGGACCCGGTCGAGGGATTGGGTCAATTGATCGGTTGGGGAATCAATATTTTCATTACCCTCGCGGGGATGTTCATGTTGGTCTATCTTCTTTGGGGGGCGTTCGATTGGATTTCAAGCTCCGGCGAGAAAGAAAAAATCACCAAGGCTCAAAGTAAAATTACCAATGCCATCATCGGCATGATAATTATTTTTATCGTCCTCGTCGGCTTCAATCTTCTTGCCGGACAACTCTTGGGAATCGTGGAACAGACGCCGGACGGATTCAAACTGAAGATTCCTACTCTACAATAACAAAACTCCGTTTTTATTCAACCAAGTAGATCTTGCCTCCGACTAAGGCGTATATGCCGTTTCCATAAACCACGACGTCGATTGCCCTGGCAAGAATGTCGGAGCCAATTTGCCTTTCAAATTCTCCGGTTTTCGCCATTACATATGCCATACCGCGGCTCTTGTCCCAACCATAAACGCTTTCTATGTCTTTTGAAGTAAATATTTTTGTGAAATTGACATCGCCCGCCGGCAGACTCATGGCAAAGCCGTCACGAAGGCCGGAGGTGAATTTTATGACCGTATCTCCTCCGCCCAAATAGACCGATCCGTCGATTGCAAAATTCGATACGAATGACAAATCCGTTGCTTGCCCTTCGGCAAAATAAGAAGTTTTGGCTCCGAACCCGCTTTCGGCGGCAACGTATTTATAGACCTCGTCTTTGCCTGTGTCCAAAAGGTACAGGTTGGCATTGAAGGCAAAGATATCCTTGACCACTCCCCAATCTTTATCCTGATTGACGACTCGCTGCACTTTCCCGTCGGCGGCGAACGTATATATCCCCTGGCCGGAAATATAAAAATATTTTTTGCCTTCGTAAGAGGAAATTAAGATCGCTTTTTTCAAATCGGAGGAAGAATTTTTTGACAGGGATTTTTTCTCCAGGGAAAATTCGTAAAGATTGCCGTTGGTTTTGTCGAGTATTAAAAGCGTGTCCCCTTCCAGATACAGCCTGTCTCCCTTGGCGTTTTTATTATCCAAAGCCAAATCAAAAAATTCGCTCGACTTGGCCTCTTCTTTTTTGAGAATTTTCGCTTCGGCGTCGGCAATTATTTTTTCCAACTCAGCGATTTCGTGTCGCCCGGGGGAGGATTTTTTAATCTCGGCTACCCGGTCCCGGCTCTCCGCAATCAGTGCTATGGCGCTATCCATATTCAAAAACGCCACCTCTTCCGCCTCCGACATTTTCTGTGAAATAAATTCCCGCGTCAGATTAATTTTTTCCGTCGCCTCGGCCATCCCTCTTCTTTGGACTCCCAAAGCCACGCTCCATAACAAAATCAGGAAAATTATGAGAACGGTAATGCCGGTGAGAACCCGCCGCCGCCCAAAACGGGAATAATAATATGCCAGTGTCGGAGCTTTGATAATTGTCTCTGACATTTCCTCCCCGGCCCCCGTTTGCGGCTCACCAAAATGCAGAAATATCGCTACCATCCCTTTGTCCCCTTGAGCCTTGAGCCGCGGCGCGACATCATCAACAATCTGGTGGGGAGATTTGTGGTCAAAAATTTTCCTCAATTCCTCGTCATTTCCGACAAGATCGAGAAAGTGGGAGGTGGTAAAAATAAAAACGTCGTCGCTCTCAAAATAACCGGAGGCGGAAGTGTCTCCCGTCAAAAGCGGCGCAACTTTGTTCTTTCTTTTGATGACGATTTCACCCGCGCCGATCGTTTTTAAATACAAAATATTTTCTTTCAGGTATCCCAAAGACAAGGAAAAACCCGACG
>MGAT01000011.1:12926-15129 GCA_001789855.1 Candidatus Roizmanbacteria bacterium RIFCSPLOWO2_01_FULL_44_13
TATGTCGGGCAAGCCGGTAATCCCGCCCCCCTGCAAGCTTTCTTTTAAGTAGTGCAAAAATTCCCGGCCTTGTTCGGGCGTGACTCCTTCTTCGGCTTTAAAAGCGACAAAAAAGTTTTCCCCCGTCTCGACTCCGCTGTAACCGCTGTCCGACGCCTCCCCCAAATAAAAAGCGGTTTCAAATTGCGCCATACTAAATCAGAAAAATTGAAAATATTAAAAGTATAAGTGCCACCGTAGTTTGGATCGAAGAAACCATAAACAGAGAACGATTTGATTTGTCCTCGACTACCCGCCCCATAATTTTGACCTGCTTCCCAATCACGAGAGAATATATTAGGTAAAAGATGGACACGAAGATCGCGACCACCTTAAAAATAATGCCTCCGGCTAAACTAAAATCCATGTTTTCTTCCCACCAACTGATTGATGGTAGTGACCGCCTCCGACGGGCACGGTACTTCCTTAAATTCGACGTTGGTCTCGGTCCCCGCCGTTTGGATAAATATTGTTCCGAAATTTAACAGGGACTCGAAATATCCTCCGCTTTTAATGGTGACGTCTTCGATCCTGTCCATGCGCGCTTCCGTCACCTCCTTGTACAGAAGATTATAAAAATCAACGTCGACGACGCGGCGGTTCGTTACAATACCCACATTAAAATACCAATTTAAAAAAGACAGCCAAACATAGCTTGCGATAAAAATTATCCCAAATAAATTGATCATAAAAATTTGGCTGCCTCGAAAAAAATCGGCAATGAAAAAATTGGAAACATAGATAATGAAGGCGAAAAAAAGTGCATAAATTATCCAGTAAATCTGGGTAAAAGGGTGGGCTCGGACAAGCAAAATTACTTTTTCTCCAGGCTCATAAGTTTCAAATTTAATGTCAGGATAAGTCAAGTAAGAAAAGAGCGCTTTTGCGGAAGGATTATTGTTGTTTTCCATCCTTCAATATTATATACTATTTGTCGCCCTGGTTATCAAAGCGACTTGGCACCACCCTTTCCCATCCCGAACAAGGAAGTGAAACGAGTCAGCGCCGATGATACTTCCCGCTTCGGCGGGGGGAAAAGTAGGTCGTAGCCGGGGCATTTTTTAGTCAAAAACAGAGTCTTTGAAGTCTTCTTTTTTACAGGTTTTTAGGATTTCCTCCACATCGACACCGGTTTTTATATACGGCCCGACTAAGTTATTAAGCAAGGCTCGATTGTTCCCAACTGCGCCTTCAAATAGAGAAAGGTAAGGCGACAAATTGCACATTTTTTTCACGCCGTCCGCATACAAGCAGTCGCCGTCAAAAAAATATTTGTCGGTATCGCTTTTTGTTTTGACGTTTGCCAAAACTTGTTTATTTTTAATATATACGGCATATTCTCCCTCATTGTCTTTGTATAAACATTGATACGGTCCGTTCAAATCTATATTTATTTTTTTTGAAGCTGTCGTTGGAGTTGGCGTAATTTTATTCACCATCTGTCCGATTGTTTTTGACGTCTGACCGAATTTAAATATCAACGCCAAAACGGTGATGACGATCGGAACAAAAATTATGTATTTTGAAACGTTAGAGAAAAATTTATCCATTTATTTCCCCGATTCCAACTTTTGCAGTTCTTTTATTTCCGGCAACGACTTGCCGACGATCCCCTCCAGGTCCCCGTGCATCCCCAAAATATTGTCGGCGACGCGGGTAATATTTTTCTCCTGCTTCGCCCACTTTTTTGTAAACCAGTCTTTTTCTTTTTTCAGGTCGTTGAGCATCTGAGAATAGGCGTCGTAAATTGCCTCGACTCTTTGGCGGAAATCGACCGAGGTCAGATAATTCCAGAGGATTTCCTTTTTGTCCTGCTTGCCGACCAGGGACGATTTTACTCCTGCCAGTTCAATCAGATTGCCCCGCAAAGCAAGAGCCAAACCGATCATGGACTCGAAGTTTGAAATCCAGACGCCGTTGTGTAAAGAAATATTCCTTATCTCGCCCGGCAAAACTTGGGAAATAATCACGGCGAGGTCGGCCTTTAATTGCCTTTGGTCCTCTTTGAGTTTCAGGACCCAGCCCTCGCTCCAGGCCTTGGTCCTTTTTGACTCCCAGATAATTGTTCCGCAGACTTTGCCGTTGTTGTTTTTCACTATTTGCAAAACGTCGGCGCCTTTAACTCCCTTCGGGACTTCTTTTATTTCGTCATAAGGGAATTCGC
>MGAT01000011.1:15216-16488 GCA_001789855.1 Candidatus Roizmanbacteria bacterium RIFCSPLOWO2_01_FULL_44_13
CCATTTTCATGGCGTCGTCCAGCTTTTTGTCTTTTTCAAGAATTTTGAGTTTGTATTCCTCGTCGGCTTTTCTTTTCTCCTCGATTCTTATCTTGTCCTGTTCGCGGGTCAGCTGTTTTTCCTTCTCGATCATTCTCTCTTCATAGTTGGTCTTCAGCTGTCTCAAAGATTTATTGATTTCCAATAACTGCTCCTGGAGAGCTTTGTTTTGCTTTCTCAATTCTTCTATTTCATTGGCCTTGTCCTTCATTTGGAGTGCAAGTTCTTCCTTGGCTTTTTTCAAGGCGTCTTCTTTAAGGGTTACCGCTAGTTTTGCTTTTTCCTCTTCCAACCTGACTTTGTAAAACTTGGCGTATTTCTCCTGTACTTGGTGGGACAATGCCTGTGTCAAGGGAATGGTCTTTTTGCAATGCGGACAGACTA
Organism: Candidatus Roizmanbacteria bacterium RIFCSPLOWO2_01_FULL_44_13; assembly: GCA_001789855.1. Taxonomy (GTDB): domain Bacteria; phylum Patescibacteriota; class Microgenomatia; order UBA1406; family GWC2-37-13; genus GWC2-37-13. The sequence goes on from MGAT01000011.1 coordinate 15,640, forward strand.
TCGTATCGTTCATACCAGTTAATTTTAACAAAATAAGTATAAAATTAATCGTCTCTATGAAAATTGCCATCGTCGCGGGAAGTCGTCCTCCAAAAAACTTGATCTCTGAAATAAAAAACGCCGACTACGTCATTGGTGTAGACCGCGGTTCTTATTTCTTGATCAAGCTAGGCGTGACGCCGGACTTGGCAATCGGAGATTTAGATTCGGTCAATCACAAAGAATTAAAGTTGATTAAAAACAATTCAAAAGCCGTCAGAGAATTCCCCGCACAAAAAGATGAAACCGATTTGGAATTAGCAATTAATGAATCGATCAAGCTGAATCCAAAAACGGTTCTGATATTTGGTGCAACCGGAGGACGGACCGACCACTCGCTGACCGCTATTTATCTGCTAAAAAAATTGTTGGAAAAAAATGTCGAAGCCAAGATCTTGGATGAAAACCAGGAAATCTTTTTGATGAATAAGGATCACTCCGTCAAAAAATCAAATTATTTTCATTACTTTTCCATCTTCTCCCTCAACTCCGACTCGGTAGTTTCGTTGACCGGTTTCAAATACAATCTGGAAAAAAAATTGATTAACGCCGGCGATTCCTTCGGCGTCAGTAATGAGATAGTCGACGATATTGCCAGGATACAAATTTATCAGGGCACCCTACTTATCGTTCGTTCAAGAGATTTTTGGTAAAATATACTCACTTTGGGGAGTGGTGTAACGGTAACACACCTGCCTTTGGAGCAGGTTACTCATGGTTCGAATCCATGCTCCCCAACACAACTGTAGATAAAAAACATAGTCCGACCGCCATAGTAAGCGACAAAAAGAGATAGTAAAAACCCTCTAA
>MGAT01000012.1:0-1348 GCA_001789855.1 Candidatus Roizmanbacteria bacterium RIFCSPLOWO2_01_FULL_44_13
TTTTATCAGACACATTCGAGCAGTTGGCAGAATTGGGACAAAGCTCCGCCAAAAAAACCGTCAAGTCGGTCGCCCAAACCTTTAACCCATTAACAGCCGGTGATAAATCGGAAAAGCCCCCTTTGTCATCCCGAACGAGGGAGCAAAGCGACCAAGTCGAGGGATCTAAAAAAAACAACCATACGCCCTTGGACTTTGAAAAGCTGAAAAATCAATACGAAAAAAACGACTCCCAAAACACGGACCATCTCCGCCAGCGATTATTCCAATTGGTTCGCCAGGGCGACGAAAAAATTCTTTACGAAAAGAGGCAAAAGGAAATAGGAAAAAAGAAACAGGAAGAAGCCATGGAGCAACAAAAGAAAAAGGAGAAAGAAAAAAAGAAAAAGATCCTAGAACAAGGAGATATTCCCAAGGGGAAAGTGAGGCGGAGCATCTTCTCGCCCAAAAAAACCGCCGAACGCCAGCACCAGGAAACAAGACCGTCAATCGGGAAACAATGATATAATAAAACACTGAAAATATTGTGTTATCGCAGCGTCTTTAATTTTTTGTATAGCTGCGATACAATTGAGGAGAATCGTCGGGAAAGAACCTATTGGTTCTGTCCCACAAGCACGGAGCGTAGTTCAACGGTAGAATGCTTGGTTCGGGACCAAGAGGTAGTGGGTTCAACTCCCGCCGCTCCGACTAGCTAGCTTTGTTATACTTACTTCTATGAAGGTTTATAACACCTTGACCCGGAGTCTCGAAGACTTCAAACCGATCGTCGACAAAAAAGTTTTGTTTTATCACTGCGGTCCGACCGTCTATTGGATTCAGCATATTGGCAACCTCCGCGCCATGGTTTGGGCTGACCTGATAAGACGATCTCTTACTTATCTTGGGTACGACGTAAAATTCGTCCGCAACTATACCGACGTCGGCCACCTGACGAGTGACCAGGACGAGGGAGAAGACAAGATGGAGAAGGGCGCCAAACGCGAAGGGCTGACGCCAAAAGAGGTCGCCGATAAATACATCGACATTTTTGAACATGACACCAAGGCATTAAATATTCTGGAGCCCGACTTTAAACCGCGGGCGAGCGAATATATAAAACCAATGCAGGAAATGATCCAAACGCTTTTGGATCGCGGGTTCGCCTATAAAACCGATTTGGCCGTCGTCTACGACGTTTCCAAATTCCCTTCTTACAATAAACTGAACGGGCAGAATCTTGAATTAAATAAATCGATGGCCGGCAAGGGTAAAGTGGAAGATCCGGAAAAAAAACATTTCGCCGACTTTAATCTTTGGGTTTTCAAAAAGGGACCCCACGCGCGGGCGCTGCAAACCTGGCCTTCGC
>MGAT01000012.1:1356-2805 GCA_001789855.1 Candidatus Roizmanbacteria bacterium RIFCSPLOWO2_01_FULL_44_13
ATGGCCAAGGAACTCTTGGGTAGCAACATAGATATCCACATGGGCGGGGTCGAGCACATTCCCGTTCACCACACCAATGAAATTGCCCAATCGGAGGCGGCCAACGACGCCAAATTCGTCAACTTTTGGCTGCACAACGAGCACCTCGATGTTGATAACGCCAAAATGGCTAAGTCGTCCGGGACCGGTTTTACGCTCCAGGAAATTATCGACAAGGGATTTGAACCTTTGGTACTGCGCTACTTTTATCTCAACGCCCATTACCGGTCTAAACAGAATTTTACCTGGGAGGCTTTAAAAAGTTCCGAGGAATCTCTGAAAAAATTGAGGCAAATAACTATCGACTTGAGGTCGCAGGCCGAAATGCCCTCGACTCCGGCAACGGCCGAAGACTTCAAACAAAAATTTGCCGATTTTCTTGCCAACGATTTTCAAATCCCCCAAGCTCTCGCCCTAATGTGGGAAATGCTCAAATCCAATCTGGCACCTTCGGAAAAACTAAGGCTTTTGTTTAACTTTGACAAAGTTTTTGGGCTTGAGTTATCCGAAGTCCGCGAAGAAAAAATTCCCGAAGAGATAATTAAACTCGCTCAACTGAGAAAATCGGCTCGGCTGAACCGCGACTTTAAAAAATCAGACGAATTAAGAAAAAAAATTAATTCCTTGGGGTTTTCTATAGAAGACCTCGAAGGAAATACATATAAACTCAAATCCCTTCGTTGATTCTTTTATAAATTCGAATTTTCGGGTGGTCAAACACCGTCCAAGTTTCCTCGGCGCCTTCGTCCTTTAAGCCGGTGGAAAATTCCGCCACTTTTTTAAATCCCAGCGAACCGGAATTTAAGTCTTCATAATATTTGTTTAATATCGGATATTTATCTTTCGGGTGATTGGCAAATATTCTTCGCGATGGGACGAAAATGTAATTCGCCTCGGCAAGATGATTTTTCAATTCTACCTGCAGGGTTGGATCGTTATCCAGTTCATAAAAATTAAACGAAATTACCTGATAATTTTTGTCTCCTCCTACCGGTATATCAACTACATTGGCCGTTTCAGAAAGAATGTATGAATTTTCCGGAATGTTTTTATAAATCCAGTCAGACGCGGCGATTCTTGTGTCGGGTTTTTGATAAACGGATAAATATTTAATGCCGGGCCAAATTGTGGCCCCCGTCACCCCGAGGAGGAGCAAAGCGACAACGAGGGATCCAGTGAAACGCAATTTACGCTTCGCTCGATCCAACGACCCACTCAGGATGACGCGGTGGGCAAACAGAATTGAAAACACCGTCATAACGGGGAATACCGGCGCCATAAAACGCGTCCATTTGGCAAAAATAAAAGCGTTGGGAATAAAGTAAATCAAAAAAGCCAACCGAAGAAGATTTATTTTTTTATCCTTCCATGATAAAAATACGAAACCTAATAAAAATAAAACTAATTGGA
>MGAT01000012.1:2818-11340 GCA_001789855.1 Candidatus Roizmanbacteria bacterium RIFCSPLOWO2_01_FULL_44_13
GTAAGGAAATATTTTTTCAAATTGAAATAAAATAGGAATCGAGTCGACAAACTGGCCCGTGTAAAAGACGATCATTTTCCCTAGGGCAACATCGGATTCGTATGCCATCGACCCAAAAAAATCCTGCCAATTAAAAAAATTGTGCGGAGAAAATAAAACAAAAAAAATAACTGTCGCACCCACGAGTGTAATTTTTTTTTGTAGTGATGATTTTAAAATTATAATAATCGGCAAAACGAGAAAAATAGCCGAGGAGACTTTCGTCGCCATCGCCAAACCGGCGCAGATCGCTAGAAAAAAAATATTCCTTTTGAGCGAATAGTAGATAATCAAACTATAAAACAACATCAATAAAGATTCTGTTGTTCCAAAATGGGCGAACTGGATGGCATAAGGAGAAAAGATGACGACCAAAGCAATCAAGATTTTTTCGGGAAAAGGAATCTTTTTTTCATAAACCATTATGGTTTTAAAAATCACAAAAAAGGTTAATACTGAAGCAATGGCCGAGATAACCCTCAATGACAATGTGGCGCCGAATTTTGTCAACAACGAAATGACGTATCCGAGATAAAGCGGAAACTGCCCGTAGGCAAAGAAATGCGGGTTAAACTTTTCCTGCCAGTTTAACTGTTGGATCGCGATCGCCATATTGCGCTCATCGGGGTGGAAGCCGTACGGTAAACCCCAACCGAGATTGACAAACCTTGAATAAATCAATAGGCCAATCGTCAGGAGCCAAACGGGGAATAACCAGTTGATTTTTGGCATATGAGATATTATTATATTAACGCAAAGATTTATGAAATACGAATTGACCATTATCCTTGACAATAAAGAAGAATTGAAAAATATCAAGGACCTGATTACCGCCCTCAAAGGCAAAGTAGAAAAGGAAGAGGACTGGGGCGAAAAAACCTTGGCCTATCCGATTAAAAATAAAAACGCGGCTCATTTTTTCAACTACAGTGTTGAGATCGAACGGTCCCAAGTTTCGGAATTTAAAAAACGCCTCAATTTTAACGAAAAGATATTAAGATATTTATTATTAATTTCATAACTTTTTATGGCCAGTAGATCTTTGAATCGCGTTATCCTCATCGGAAATCTTACCCGGGATCCTGAACTAAAATATACACCGGCAGGCACCGCGGTTTGTACATTCGGCATCGCCACGAATCGCAGTTGGACCACCGCCGACGGAACCATCAAAGAAGACGTCCAGTATCACCGGATCGTCGCCTGGCAAAAACTGGCCGAACTCTGCGGCAAGCTCTTGACCAAAGGGAGAAAGGTATTTGTCGAAGGCAGGCTTATCTATAGATCGTTTACGGGCAAAGACGGCCAACAGCGTTCGATCACAGAAATAGTGCTGGACGACTTTATTGTTTTCGGCGACGGCAAAAGGCCCGCTGAAAACGGGGAGGAAGTAAAAGAAGCCACGCCTAAAGAAAAAGCCGGAAAAACCGGGCAGGAGGGCGAAACTTCGGCGCCGGAGGAGGCCGAAGAAAATGTCAATCCGGACGACATACCGTTCTAAAAACTATGAAATGCTTTTTTTGCCAATATAATTCAAGCCCCAGTTTTAAAGATTTGGAAAACCTGGAAAAATTCTTGTCGCCGAGAAAAAAGGTTTTGAGCCGCGAGAGAAGCGGCCTCTGCGCCAAACACCAAAGAAAATTGACCCAGGAAATAAAATACGCTCGATTCCTCGCCCTCATTCCTTACGTTTCCTACCAGGGAGTAAAGTAATACGATATAATCTTCTTATGGTCATTAATTTGGACATTCCAGACGGAGTTAAATGCCTCCTCAAGGAAAATCAAGACGTCGATTTTGCAACATTGCTATTTGAAAGGCGAACAGAGAGTCTAAAAACTATCAATATCGCCAAGCGCTTGAATATTGAGGCGTCAAAAATTTTTCATCACTTGAAAAAACTGGTCGGGGAAGAGGTAAAAAAAGGAGAAGCTTTGGCGGTTAAAAAAGGATTGTTTTCGACGCTCTCAGTAGAATCCGACGTTGACGGAGTTATCAAAGAAATAAACCACAACTCCGGAGAAGTTATAATGACGACTACCGGCCACGACAAAAAAATCCAAAAATCGTATTTTGCCGGGCGCGTAAAAAAAATCGAAAACCATAAAATAAGGCTGGAGGTAAAGGACGCAGACGAGTTTCCTCTGAAGGCCGCATCCGCCGATTTCGGCGGGCCGACCTATTATTTAAAAAATGATTTATCGGACGAAGTCGGTAATAAAGTTGTTGTTGCTAAAGAACTCTCTCCTTTCTTACAAACAAAGGCAGAAGCTTTGGGAGTCATCGGGTTGGTAACTCTAAACAAATTGGAAGAGGCGCCGGATATCAATTTTGCCCAAATAAAAAATATCGCCGACGTCGAAAAAATCCAAAAGCTGTCTTTTTCCTATTGCCTAATAGATAAAAAAAATAGTAAGATAATACTCTATGAAAACGAATAAACTGACAAACTTCCTAATAATTGCCGCGGGCGCTGTAATTATTTTTGGCGTGGGTTTTAAGGCGGGAGAATACAAAAATAGCAAATCATATTTGCCGGCCAATTCTATAAATAACGCCAGGAATTTTGACTTCAATCTGCTCTATGAAACGATGGCTCAGGTCGAAAACAAATTCATCGACAAAAAAAAGATCGACTATCAAAAGTTATATTACGGGACGATCAAAGGGATGGTCTCCTCCCTCGAGGACCCTTACACTTTCTTCTTGACGCCGGAGGAAAACGAGCAGTCAAAAGAAGATCTGGAAGGCAAGTTCGAAGGAATCGGTGCTCAACTCGGGTTGAAAGAGGGGAGAGTAATCGTCGTTGCGCCGCTCAAAAATTCACCGGCCGAGAAGGCAGGGGTGCGCGCCGGCGATTTTGTCAACAAGGTAGACGGGCAATCTACCAAAAATTGGACCTTGCCTACGACGGTTTCAAAAATTAGAGGAGAGAAAGGAACTAAAGTGACGCTTACCTTGGAACGGTCGGAAAAAGAATTTGAACTGACGATTACGCGCGATCAAATTATCGTTGCGTCGGTTGAATTTAGCGTCAAAAATAATTCCGTGGCTTATCTCCGACTCAACCAATTCGGGGAAAACACCAACGCCGAATGGGATAAGGCGGTTGGCCAAATTGCCGCGCTCTTGCAAAGCAAAAAAATCAACGGCATGGTTCTTGACGTTAGGGACAACCCGGGCGGGTACCTCGAAAGCTCGGTCTATCTTGCCTCCGAATTCCTGCCGCGAGGCTCCTTGGTGGTAAAGCAGGAATCAACCGTCACCCCCTCAAAAGATTATCTGGTCGAGAGAGACGGAAAATTAATTAATATTCCATTGACAGTATTAATTAATAAAGGGTCGGCTTCGGCTTCGGAAATTTTGGCCGGTAGTTTGCGCGACCACAAAAAAGCGACTCTTATTGGAGAGAAGACTTTTGGCAAAGGTTCTGTCCAGGAAGCAATCGATTTATCAACCGGAGCCGGGCTCCACGTTACCGTCGCTAAATGGATCTTGCCAAACGGTGACTGGATCAACAGCACCGGTATCGAACCAAATATCGTGATCGTTAATGAACCGGACGAAGCCAATACTCTAACCGACGAAACCGACGCCCAATTGAAAAGGGCGCTCGACGAAATTTTGAAATGAAGCTATGAAACGATTATTTTTTCTCATTCTCGGTTTGCTCTTGCTTATTGCTGTCGCCCAAAAAATTAATTTCAATTCACTTCTGCCTTCCAATATCAAATTGCCCGCTTCTCAAAAACAAACCGTTGTTTACGAGGAATCGGTCATAACCCGCGTGGTTGAAGATTCTTTGCCCTCGGTTGTCACCGTCGGCATCAGCACGACTATTAACCTCTTTTCTCCATTTGAAAGAATTCCGGGCCGGCAACAACAAGTGGAACAAAATATTGGCAGCGGCTTCATTATATCCGCCGACGGACTGATTATCACTAACCGCCATGTCGTCTCCGATACCTCCGCCACCTATCAAGCGCTGACAAACGACAACAAAAAATACAACGTAGAAAAAATCTACCGTGATCCTTTAAACGACTTGGCCATTCTAAAAATTAATAATACTGGTTTAAAGCCGTTAAAACTAGGAGATTCCAATAACCTAAAGTTGGGTCAACTCGTCGTCGCCATCGGTACGCCGTTGGGTGAATTTACAAATACCGTCACTTCCGGCATTATTTCCGGCCTGGGACGGGGGATCACCGCCGGCAGCCCTTACGAGGGTTTTGTCGAAAAACTTGACAACGTCATCCAAACCGACGCGGCGATCAGCCCCGGCAATTCCGGCGGCCCTCTACTGAATTCAAACGGCGAAGTAATTGGAGTCAATGCCGCAATCGCGGAATCGGGACAAAATATCGGCTTTGCCATACCGGTAAACGTCGTCAAACAACTTATAGATAACTTCAATAAAAACGGCGGCTCGTTCGAGCGGCCTTTTATAGGAGTTCGCTACCAGATGGTCGACCGGGAAAATGCAATTCTGAATAAGGTCACCGAGGGCGCCTACGTCATAGAGGTAATTAAAGATTCTCCCGCAGACAAGGCTGGACTTCAAGAGGAAGATATTATTACCGAGTTCGACGGCAAAAAAGTCGACGGTGGCAATCAAAATGGCCTTGCGGAAATGATTCTTGAAAAAAAGGCTGGTCAAACGGTCACTCTTAAAGTCTGGCGAAATGGGGAAACTAAAACATTCAATCTGACTCTCGAGTCTACACAATAACACCCCATGGTTAGCCTCTCCGTTGTATAATTAGGGTTATGGATAAAAAGATCAAACCTCAAAATCTTAAGGGTTTCCGCGACTTTTTACCGAGCCAAGCATTGGCGCGGGGCTTTGTTATTGGTAAAATTAAAGACGTATTCGAAAAATTCGGCTTTGACCCTCTGGAAACTCCAGCCTTGGAATACGCGGAAACCCTCTTGGGTAAATATGGAGAAGACGCCGACAGGATGATCTATCTTTTCGAGGACCGAGGTAAAAGAAGGGTAGGATTGAGATACGACCAGACCGTGCCTTTGGCACGGGTTATCGCTCAATATCAAACACTACCAAAACCATTCAAAAGATATCAAATCCAACCAGTCTGGCGGGCGGAAAATACCCAAAAAGGCAGGTTTAGAGAATTTATGCAGTGCGACATCGATACCATTGGAAGCAAAAACATCTTGGCCGATGCGGAAATAATCAATGCTGTTATGACAACGGTCAAATCCCTGGGATTCAAAAATGCCAAGATGCTTATTAACGACCGGTCGATATTTGCCAGTTTAAAGCCTGGTTTTATTGTCGCCATAGACAAGCTTGTCAAAGTCGGAAAGGAAGGCGTCACTAAAGAACTCGTGGGTCGAGGAATGAAAAAAAACGAAGCCGAGAAACTAATTGATTCTTTTGATTCAAAACGCCCGACCGCTCTTTTAAATACGCTTTTTGAATCGCTTAAGCAAAGCGGTCTTAAAGAAGGAGTCGATTTTGAATTCTCTCCGACCTTGGCTCGCGGACTCGATTACTATACCGGGACAATTTTTGAACTGGTCGTCAAAGATTACGAGGGAGGGTCTCTCGGCGGCGGTGGACGATACGACAAACTGATCGGGCAATTTATCGGCACCGACGTGCCGGCGACAGGTTTTGCCTTCGGCTTCGACCGGTTGGTCGAGGCGATGGCTGAACTAGATCTTCTGCCAAAAACGCCTACGGCAACTTCGGTTTTGGTGACGATCTTTTCCCAAGAGCTTCTTCCGAAATCACTCTCGATCGTAACTGAATTAAGAAATAACAACGTCAATGCCGACATCGTTCTTGACGCCGAAACAAAATTGGACAAGCAATTGAAATACGCGAACAATAAAGGCATTCCCTACGTGGTTATCGTTGGATCGGAAGAAGTGAAAAAGAATGTCGTCAAACTAAAAGACATGAAAACAGGTGAACAAAAAGAACTTACAATTGAAGACTGCATCGCGCTATGCAAATAAATCCCAATGTCGCAATCATCGAAGCCTTGCCCGGGGTGGGGGGAGACGAGTCCAAGCTCTGGATGAAGGAACTGTTGCTGTCTTATCTTCGCTTCGCCCAAAGAAAATTATTTAAGTTTTCATACCTGGATGAAAATACGGTAAAAATCCAAGGCGTTGGAGCGTTTAACTATTTCAAGCGTGAAACTGGCGTCCACCGCGTCCAGCGGATTCCGGAAACCGAACGCAAAGGAAGGATCCATACCTCGACCTGCATCATCGTCGTCTTGCCCCAGATAATTCAGTCGAACATAAGAATGAATCCTGCCGACCTGATTTGGCAGTTTTATAGATCGGGCGGCCACGGCGGCCAAAACGTCAATAAAGTTTCAACGGCGGTTCGCTTGACACATCGCCCGACCGGCATCGTCACCACCGCCAGCCGCGAGAGATACCAGGAAGCCAACCGGAAAATCGCCCTCGACCTTCTTGTCGCCAAACTATATCAACTGGAGGAAGAAAAGAAACAAGGTATGAGGCACTCTTATGTCAAGGACGTCGGTGTCGGGGACAGGGCGGAAAAGATAAGGACTTATAATTTTCCCCAGAACCGTCTGACCGACCACAGAGTGGGCAAGAGCTTCCATAATCTAGAGGACATCATTGCCGAGGGAAAATGGGACAAAGTCTTCCAATGAAAAACCGCGACTACATTTTGTTTTTAACCGGCCTGTTTACTTCAAAATTTGCCTATTTCATGATGGTCGTCGCCGTGAACTGGCAGCTTTATCAATTGACCAAGTCGCCGTTGTCGCTCGGGCTTTTGGGATTATTCAATTTCATCCCGATATTGTTGATGTCCTTTTTTTCCGGAATAATCGCCGACATTTTCAACAGAAAAAAGATTCTTTTTCTCGTAATATTCTTTTCTATGTTAAACTCCCTTACGCTCGCCGTCCTCACGACAAAAGGACTGATTAACCCTTGGCTAATTTACTTACTCATCGGTCTTAACTCCGCCTATTATTCTTTTGAGGCACCGGCCCGGCAATCGATGCTTCCCACACTCGTACCAAGAAAAAAATTTCCTTTGGCGGTCAGCATCAATAACATGGTTTTTCATTCCACCAATTTTTTTGGCCCGGCCGCAGCCGGTTTCATTATTGCATATCTTGGCGTAAGTGGGGTTTACTTCATCAACGTGGGTATATTCTTTGCCGCTTTAACAAGCTTGCTGTTCATGAGTCCGGCGGTAAGAAATATCGTCAGGCCAAAATTTAATTTTATGGAAATAAAGCAGGGACTGTCCTTTGTCTTCAAATCGCCCTTGATATTCAGCTCGATGATGATCGATTTTCTGGCGACCTTTTTTGCCTCGGCAACCACGCTGATGCCGATTTTTGCCGTTGACATTTTAAAGATCGGACCTGCCCAAATGGGTTTTTTATACGCCGCGCCGAGCGCCGGAGCAATCGTCGCCGGCTTGATTTTTACCTTCCTCCATAAAATAAAAAACCAGGGCCGCGTGCTTATATATTCAGTTCTTTTGTACGGAGCGGCCACCGTGTTTTTTGCCTTATCCAGAAATTATTATCTGTCATTATTTTTTATCGCCGTAGCCGGTGCCGCCGACATGATCTCAGCCGTCATAAGAAATATTGTCAGGCAGCTTAGTACACCCGACCACCTGCGGGGTAGAATGACGGCGGTCAATATGGTTTTTTATAACGGCGGGCCACAGCTCGGAGAAGTGGAGGCGGGATTTACCGCCCATTTCTTCGGCGCTCCCGCATCGGTGGCGTTGGGAGGTCTCGCGACAATTGCCATTACTTTGTATATTGCCAAAAAAACGCCCCAACTTTTAAACTATAAAGACAAAGACAATTGAAAAATTTTCTGCTATAATATTTCTTCTATGAAAACAGATATTCATCCAACTTATTACGCCGGCGCCGTGGTCACCTGTGTCTGCGGTAATACCTTTACGACCGGGAGCACAAAAAAGAACATCTCGGTCGAGGTCTGTTATAAATGTCACCCCCTTTACACCGGGGAGCACCGCTTCCTAGACGTAAAGGGGCGCGTCGACACCTTTAAGAAAAAACAGGCCGCCGCGGCGACCTATAAGGCTACTTATGCCGGCAAAAAAAATAAAAAAAGCGGGGCGGAAGAGAAAAAAGTCAAGTCATTAAAAGAATTGTTAAGCGAATCCTAAAAAATTTGTTATAATAGTTAGGTTCCTTAAGACCCGGGTTTAAAAATAAAACTTTAAGTTTCCCGGCGAAATTCCAGGCGAGCCTGGAGAAAGGAAAAACATGGTTAGCCAAAAGAAAAAAACACAAGTCGAAAATTTAACCTCGCTTCTCAAGGATAAAAACAACTTCCTCCTCATAAAAATAGACCGCACCCGGCACCAAAGCCTGGAAAAATTGAGGCGCGAATTGAAAAAAGCCGGATCGACAGTTAAGGTTATAAAGAATGCCTATTTCGAAAAAGCCGTCAATAAGCTAGCTCCA
>MGAT01000012.1:11387-15973 GCA_001789855.1 Candidatus Roizmanbacteria bacterium RIFCSPLOWO2_01_FULL_44_13
ACAAAACCCTTTCCTTTAAGTTGTCGCTTCTTGATAAGAGCCTTTACAGCCAGGCCGAAACGGAAAAAATCGCTAAGCTGCCGGGAAGAACGGAATTACTTGGGAAAATTATCGGCAGCATGAAGTCGCCGATGAGCAAGTTTGTTTATGCGATGAAATTCAATACAAATAAATTTGTATATATATTAAAGGCGAAGACTAGCCAGAGCTCGTGATTAGCAACGTTAGATTAATAACAGATATTAAAATTGTCGCAAGCGTAGACATTAAGAAGAATAGCTTGCGACACGAATTTGGAGGATCGTTGGGAAGGAACCATAGGTTCCGTCCCACGAAGAGAGGGGGTGAAACTTTATGGCAGAAGAAAAAAAATTGAGCGAAAAATTGCAAAAAATAGCGCAGGAGATTGAAAAATTGACCACTCTGGAAATGGCCGATTTGGCGGGATATATGGAAGAGAAGTTCGGCGTTTCCGCGATGCCGGTGGCAGCCGCCGCACCAGCCACAGCGGGAGCCGTAGCTGCACCAGCCGAAGAGAAGTCGACCTTTACCGTCGTCTTGTCGGCGTCGGGTGACAATAAATTGGGAGTTATTAAAGCGGTCCGAGAAATTCTTCCGAATTTGGGATTGATGGATGCAAAGAAATTAGTCGAGTCGGCACCCAAAGACCTTTTGACCGACGTCAAGAAAGATCAGGCTGAAGAAGCCAAGAAAAAAATCGAGGCGGCCGGGGGTAAAGTAGAGTTAAAATAAGATGAAATTTTCCGTTGCAACAGCTAAAATATAATATGGCCAAAAAGACCGAAAAATCTTCTTATAGCGCTGAATCGATTGTTGTTTTGGAAGGGTTGGAGCCTGTTCGAAAACGTCCCGCGATGTACATCGGGACGACTTCGCAATATGGCATCAACCACTGTCTAAACGAAATTATTGACAACTCAATCGACGAGGCGTTAGCCGGTTATTGCCGCGCTCTCGAGATTAGGATCGAAAAAAACGGCTACTTGACCGTCCTCGATGATGGCCGGGGCATACCGGTCGAAAAGCTGCCCAAATACCGGGTTTCGGCCCTGGAAATCGTCATGACCAAGCTGCACGCCGGTGGCAAATTCAATGTCGGCGCCTACAAAATCTCCGGAGGTCTCCACGGCGTCGGAAGTTCTGTCGTGAACGCCCTTTCCGCCCACATGATTGTCGAGGTGAGGCGCGACGGCAAACTGTACCGACAGGAATACAAGAAAGGCAAACCGTTGTATCCGACCAAAGAAGTGAAGCAGTCGATGTTGAACTTCAAATTCAAAACCGGAACCGCCGTTTCATTCCTCCTGGACCCGGATATTTTTAAGGAAACCACCGAACCGAACTACGCCGTTTTCAAAAAACAAGTCAAGGAACGGGCTTATTTGATCAACAATGTCTATTTCCGAATCTATAATCTAAACACTGGCGATAAATTTGCCTACTTCTTTGACGGAGGAATTATTTCCCTCATTCGAGACTTGAATCGAGGGAAAAAAGTTCTCCACGATCCGATTTACGTGAAAAAACAGATCGAAGACAAGGAAGTCGAGGTCGTCGTCCAATACAATGACTCGATCAACGAAAATATCCATTCCTTCGTCAACGTCATCAACACCCACGAAGGCGGGACGCACCTGACCGGCTTCAAAACCGCGATCACTCGGGCAATAAACAACTACGCCAAAAAGGAATTCGGCACCGGCAAAAACGGCGAAGAAACTTTCACCGGCGACGACGTCAAGGAAGGATTGACCGCGATTGTATACGTCAAGATGCCGGCGACCAACCTTCAGTTTGAGGGGCAGACGAAAACCAAACTCGGCAACTCCGAAGTCCAGACCATTGTCCAACAAACCGTCTTTGACTTTTTGGAGACTTACTTTGAAGAAAACCCGAGAGTCGGCAAAGAGATTCTCGGCAAAATCTACCTCGCCCAAAAAGCGAGACTCGCCGCCAAAGCCGCCAAGGAAGCGGTTTTGAGAAAAGGGGCGCTCGAAGGCGCAACGCTACCGGGAAAACTGGCCGACTGCCAGGAAAAAGACCCTGCTTTGTCCGAACTTTTCATGGTCGAGGGTAATTCCGCCGGCGGCACCGCCAAACAGGGGAGAGACCGCAAATTCCAGGCGATTTTGCCTTTGCGGGGAAAAGTTTTGAATACGGAGCGGGCTTATCTCGACCGCGTTTTGTCTTTTAAGGAACTGAAAGATTTGGTCATCGCCCTCGGCATGGGAATCGGCGAGAACATCGACTACACCCGCCTCCGTTATCACAAGATTGTCATCATGACCGATGCCGACGTCGACGGCGAACACATCAGAACCCTGCTTTTGACGTTTTTCTTCAGACACCTTCCCGACATCGTCAACCGCGGACACCTATATATCGCCCAGCCACCACTTTTTAAAATCACCGCCGGAAAAAAGATTGCTTATGCCTATTCCGAGGAAGAAAAAGACAAACTGGTCAAAGATATTGCTAAAGAAACCAAAATCAACAATGTAGGAATCCAGCGTTATAAAGGTTTGGGCGAGATGAATCCGGAACAACTCTGGGAAACGACGATGGATCCCAAGGTCCGCATCTTAAAACAGGTGATGGTCGAAGACGCCCAAGAAGCCGACTATGTCTTTTCGATGTTGATGGGCGACGAAGTTCCGCCGAGAAAAAAATTTATCGTCACCCATGCCAAGATGGCCAACTTGGATTTATAAATTAATAAACTAATATGAATCTTGTTGTCTTTTCAATTATAACGAGCCTTGCCTCCATCGGTTACGGGCTTTTTTTGACTGCAGAAGTCCTTAAAAATCCGCGCGGCAGCAATAAAATGAATGAAATTTCCGACGCCATCGAAGAAGGGGCGGTCGCCTATATGAAAAGACAGTACAAGGTCGTCGCCATCATCGGATTGATTATTTTTGCCGGCCTGTATTTCATTTTCAACCAGATCACCGCCTTGGCATTTCTTATCGGCGCGGTATTTTCGTCAATTTCCGGCGTTGTCGGCATGATGGTCGCCGTAAAGAGCAATATAAGAACCGCCCAAGCGGCGAAGACCGGATTGCGCGAAGCCTTTTCCCTAGCTTTTTCAGGAGGAGCGGTGACCGGTTTCATGGTTTCCGGCTTGGCGCTTTTGGCCGTTTCCGGATTCTTTTATGTCCTTGCCGCTATCAGTAAAACTGATATCGACATTCAACCGTTGATCGCGCTCGGATTCGGGAGTTCACTCATTTCCGTTTTTGCCAGATTGGGCGGAGGAATATTTACCAAGTCCGCCGACGTCGGCACCGATATGGTCGGAAAGATCGAAAAAGGAATACCCGAGGACGACCCGAGAAATCCTGGCGTGATCGCCGATTTGGTCGGAGACAATGTTGGAGACGACGCCGGAATGGCGGCCGACCTCTTTGAGACCTATGTCGTCACCGCCGTCGCCGCGATGATTTTAGGGCAACTGGCTTTTAAAGGAAACGAAAATGTTATTTTATACCCTCTTCTTATCGGCGCCGTTTCCATAATTACATCAATTATCGGCAGTCTATTCGTCCGCTTAAAAGGTAAGAAAGTCATGATGGCCTTATATAAAGGGCTCTTAGTTAGCGTCGGCTTGTCTGTGATTGGTTTCTACGGACTGACGCGCCTTTATTTTCCAAATGGCATCGGATCGATATCATCGATGAACTTGTTTTTCACGTCGTTAATCGGTCTGGTGATAACTATAGGTCTTGTTATTATTACCGAGTATTTCACTTCAAAAAAATTTGCTCCGGTAAGAACAATGGCCCAGGCATCGACTACCGGACACGGCACTAATATTATCGTCGGGTTAGCAATGTCCATGAAGTCGACTTTGATGCCTATATTGTTAATTTCGGCTGGAATATTAACCGCCTACACGTTGGCTGGAATCTACGGAGTTGCCATTGCCGCAACCAGCATGTTGTCTTTGACCGGCATCATAGTTGCTATCGATGCTTTCGGCCCAATCTCCGATAATGCCGGGGGCATCGTCGAGATGGCAGGACTCGAGAAAAAGGTTCGTGACGTGACCGAGCCATTGGACGCGGTAGGAAATACGACAAAAGCCGTCACCAAAGCTTATGCGATCGGGTCCGCCGGATTAGCCGCGTTGGTTTTGTTCGCCAGTTATACAGAGGAGTTGAATAAATCGGTCGGATTTTCTTTGAGTAATCCAAAGGTCTTGATTGGCCTTTTTGTCGGAGGAGCGCTCCCTTATATCTTTGCCGCGCTCGCCATGGAAGCCGTAGGAAAAACCAGCATGTCAATAGTGAATGAGGTCCGCCGTCAATTCAAAGAGATTAAAGGCATTATGACCGGCGAGGCCAAGCCCGAATACGGAAAAGCCGTCGATATCGTCGCGACAGCGGCTATAAAACAGATGGTTATCCCGACTTTGATTCCCGTCGTTACTCCAATATTGGTCGGATTTTTACTGGGGGCCGAGGCGCTCGGTGGACTCTTGGTCGGCAGCATTATCACCGGTTTATTTCTCGCCATCTCCATGACGACCGGCGGCGCGGCGTGGGACAATACGAAAAAATATA
>MGAT01000012.1:15985-22147 GCA_001789855.1 Candidatus Roizmanbacteria bacterium RIFCSPLOWO2_01_FULL_44_13
GCTCACCAGTCCGCGATCACGGGCGACACTGTTGGAGACGTATATAAAGATACCGCTGGTCCCGCAATCAACCCGATGATTAAAGTTTTAAACATTGTTGCTTTACTGATTGCCAAATTTTTAAGATAATAGCTTTTTATGGCAGACATTAAACAAAACATCCAACCAGCTGAAATCACGACCGAAATGAAGCGGGCTTACTTGGACTACGCTATGAGCGTCATTGTCTCCCGCGCCCTCCCCGATGTTCGCGACGGATTAAAACCGGTTCACCGAAGAATCCTTTACGCGATGTACAAAATGGGTTTGACCCACGGCGCCAGATTTTCAAAGAGCGCCAAGGTGGTCGGAGAAGTTTTGGGTAAGTACCACCCGCACGGCGACGCCCCGGTTTACGAGGCTCTAGCGCGTCTTGCCCAGGACTTTTCCATGCGCTATCCCTTGATAAAAGGGCAGGGGAACTTCGGCTCGGTCGACGGCGACCCACCGGCCGCCATGCGTTATACCGAAGCCAAGCTCTCCAAGATATCGGACGAGATGATGACCGACATCGAAAAAGAAACCGTTTCCTGGAGCGACAACTTCGACGGCACCCTAAAAGAACCTGTCTTTGTCCCAGCCAAACTTCCTAACCTCCTCCTTATGGGAGCGGAAGGCATCGCTGTTGGTATGGCGACAAAGATCCCGCCCCACAACTTGACCGAGCTCGTCGACGCCATCGTCCATATAATAGACCGCGCCAAGTCGACGACAAAAAGCAAAGACCCCCACGAGAGCAAAAATAATTTAACCTTTAACGTCGAGGTCGACGAACTTTTGGAATACGTCAAGGGGCCGGACTTTCCCACCTCGGGAATTATTTACGGCGCCGCCGACATCAAACAAGCATACCTCACCGGAAGGGGATCCATAATGATTCGGGCAAAAATCGAAGACGAAGACATGGGCAAGGGAAAAACGGCCATCATCGTCACCGAGCTTCCCTACCAAGTCAATAAATCCACCCTGGTTGAAAAAATTGCCAACCTTGTCGGCGACAAAAAATTGGTCGGCATCTCGGACTTACGGGACGAGTCTGACCGCCATGGTATACGCGTCGTCATCGAACTAAAACGCGACGCCCAGTACCGGAAAGTCGTCAACAATCTTTTCAAACATACCGAACTCCAAACGTCGTTCCCAATAAATATGGTCTGTTTGGTCGACGGCATTCCCCAAACCTTGGGGCTGAAATCGATTCTTGAGATTTACGTCAAGCACCGTGTCGACATCGTCACCAAGAGGAGCGAATACGAACTAAAACAAGCCAAAGCCCGCGCCCACATTCTGGAGGGCTATCTCATTGCCCTAAAACACATCGACGACGTTGTCGAAACGATAAAAAAATCAAAAGACGAACCAACCGCCAAGCTTCAGTTGATGAAAAAATTCAAATTATCAGAAATCCAGGCCCAGGCAATTCTCGACATGCAGCTCAAAAGATTGACCGGGCTTGAAAAAACAAAAATCGAGGACGAATTGGCAATGCTGAAAGAAACAATCGAATATCTGGAAGGGCTATTAAAGGACGTCTTCAAAATCTTAAAAGTAATCAAACAAGAACTCGTTTATCTCAGGGAAAAATACGGCGACGAAAGGCGCACAAAAATTGTAAAATCCCGACCGGGCGAAATCACCGACGAGGAACTCATAGAAAACAAAGAAGTGATTGTCGTTTTGACCAAAGAAGGATATATCAAACAGGTGCCGCGCGAAACCTTCCGGGTGCAGCACCGGGGAGGCAAAGGGGTGGCCGGAATGGAAACCAAGGACACCGACAACGTCTACTACATCACCAACGCGATGACGCATGATTATATGCTCTGGTTCACCAACCAAGGCCGCGTCTTCCAGACCCGAGTCTGGGATGTGCCCGCCGGCAGCCGTATCTCAAAGGGCAAGGCCGTCATCAATTTAGTTTCCTTGAGGGCCGACGAAAAGATCACCTCAATCCTGACCTATGACAACAACACCCTCGAGAACGTCAACAAAATGTTCGTTGTCATGTCGACGAAATTGGGAACGGTGAAAAAAACGTCGTTTAAAGACTACTCAAATATCAGAACCAACGGCATTATCGCGATCCGGCTCACCAAACAGGACGAACTCCTGTGGGTAAAACTGACCAACGGCCAGGCAAACGTGATTTTGGTTTCCAATATGGGCAAGGCGATCGTCTTTAAGGAAAAAGAAATAAGAGCCACCGGGCGGGCTTCAATCGGGGTCAAGGGAATGGAGCTCGACGAGTCCGGCAACCAGGTGATCGCCGCTGACGTCTTTTCCGATAAAGAGTTCAAGAAAGACATTTTTGTCATCGGGGATAGGGGAATCGGCAAGAAAACCAAGTTGTCCAATTTCAAAGGCCAGCACCGTGGAGGTAAGGGAGTGAAGATCACCTCGATCGACCAAAAATTCGGCCACATCGCTTACTCCTCTATCATTGAATCGGAGGACACCACCCTAATAATGACTTCGAACCGGGGCCAGGTAGTAAAAATAGAACTCTCGTCAATTCCGTCGAGGTCGAGAACGGCCAAGGGCGTAATTCTGATGCGGTTCTCGGAAAAACAGGACAGGATCGTCAGCGCTACCATGATCTAGAGGCTCGGTGTGGTATAATTAGGCATTCATGAAAATAGAAGGGGCTCGAATTGCCGAATATCTCCAAAGGTTGCTCCGCGCCGAGGTATCAAAGCGCAAAAAGAAAAAAAAACCAAGGCTCATCGTATTTTTGGCGGCAGAGACGGACGACCAGCTCTCGTTTGTAAAGATAAAATCAAAGATCGCCCATAAAATCGGCGTTGAATTCGAACTGATAAAGTTTAAAACCGCCCCTTCGTTCCAGCGCTTTGCTTCATTAATAAAAGAAAAATCTATTGAGTCGAACGCAACCGGAACAATCATTCAACAACCCTTGCCCCAGGAGCTTTCCACCGACAGCCTCTACAACTATATTCCCGACGTCAAAGAAATCGAAGGCGTTAAAACCAAATCTCCTTTTTATTCACCGATAGGACTGGCCGTTTTGACCGTGATTAAATTTATCTTTGGAAAACACCGCCTCGTTCCGGATCTTTTTGTCAATATGGATAAGGACCGGGCTTTTTTCAAAAAAATCTTCAAAAACAAACGCGTGGTCTTGGTCGGCCGGGGAGTGACCGGAGGCAGACCGATAGGTAAAGTATTAACCGAGGCAAAAATAAATTACATCAGCCTCAATTCACAAACACCCAATCCGGAAAGTTATTACAAAAACGCCGACTTGATTATTACCGCCGTAGGAAAAAAGGTGATCGAGCCCTCGATGCTCAAAGAAGGCGTCATTCTCATTAACGTCGGATTAAGAAAGGAGCACGGCCGCCTGAAAGGTGATTATGAAGAAGCCGAGGTAAAAAATATCGCATCCTACTACACGCCGACTCCCGGGGGTGCCGGACCTATTGACGTCGTCTACCTCTACAAAAATCTCATCGATTCCGCTAAACTGCAGAAATGATAGTCGTCACCGGCCAGACGGCGACCGGCAAAACCGCACTCGCCTTAAAATTAGCCAAGAAATATAACGGGGAATTGGTAAACTTCGACTCCCGTCAGGTCTATAAATACCTAGACATTATCACCGGCAAAGACCTGCCCGCGTCCAAAATCCACCTTTACGACATAGTCGAGCCGGATCGATATTTTTCTTCGCACGACTTTGCTTTAAGGGCAAGGCCTGTAGTCGACGATATTATTAAGCGCGGAAAAACTCCGATATTGGTCGGCGGCACATACCTTTATCTGAAGCATTTATTGTACGGTTTTGACATCGGCGCCCCGCCAAACTTTGCCCTGCGTGATAAATTAAATTCAAAAACCGTCGAAGAACTGCAGAACGAATTGAAAAAATTAGATTTACAAACTTTTGAAAAAATGAATTACGGCGATCAAAATAATCCGAGAAGACTCGTCCGAAAGATTGAGATTGTTCATTCTTCAAGCGGAGCTGAGCGGAGTCGAGAAGAAAAAAGCTCTCGACCGGCTCGAACAATAAAACCCAAAATATTCATTGGCCTTCGTTTTGAGATGGCCGTCGATTTAAGGCATATCATAAAAACCAGGGCGGAGAAGCGGCTAAAACAAGGGGCGATTGAGGAAGTTAAATCAATCTTAAAAAAGGGATACAAAGAAACCGACCCGGGTTTAAAAACGATCGGTTACCAGGAACTGATTATGTATCTCAAGGGAAAAATTTCAAAAGAAAAAGCTATTGAGTATTGGATCAATCACGAAGTTCAATACGCGCACCGTCAATATACCTTTATGAAGAAAGACAATAATATTACCTGGCGTGAGATTTGACTTTTTTCACGTCTTCGTTTATCCGGTCGATCAATTCCTTTTTCGTTTTAAAGTCAAGAACAGGCCGAATAAATTCAATCAATTCGACCGTTATTTTTTGGTTCTTAAAGTCGGGGAGGCTTTTGTCACGCTCTCCAACTAGGTAAACTTCCAAACTTACTATTTCGTCCTTGAAGGCAGGAGAAGGGCCATAATGCATCGCCCCCAAATATTTTTTATTGAGGCAGTAAAAAAATACGGCATAAACTCCATATTCAATTTTTAGATTTTTGGGTAGCTCTAGATTAATTGTGGGAAATCCCAGCTCCCGCGCCCGGCCGCGGCCATGAATTTGAAAGCTTTCGAATTTCACTTTTTCGCGTTGAGCCTTGAAATTTTAAAGATATAAAAGAGGAGGGCGATTGCGGCAATAATCTGGGTTGGAGTCAAAAATGACTTATAAACCACCATGTCGATCACTACCGCCAATAATGGATAAATCAGCTCCAAAATTGTTGAAACCTTGACTTCGGTTTTTCTCAAACCGTGATAATAAATGAGAATCGCTACCATCCCCGTGGAAACGGCGATAAGAAGAAACCGCGCAAGTTGCGATAAAGTAACCGTCGGCAAGACCGATTGACTGTTAAAAATAAAAACGGCGGCGCCCGCCATCACTGTCGTCAAAATGAACCGGATCGCCGTGACAAAGCGGTCGTCGCTTTTAATCAAGGCTAGCCGGGAAAAGGCCGTCGATGTTCCCCACGCGAATGCGGCGCCGACGGCAAATAGGGCGGCGGCGAGGGTCCCTGTGCCTGTGGAAAAATTGACTCTGCCCGTCGGAAAGGTGACAAAATAAGCCGAGACGACAGCTAGTCCGGCATAGACCAAATATTTTCTCGTTATTTTTTCTTTGAGCAGTATCGCGCCAGCCGCGACGGCAAAAATCGGCTGAAGTTTTTGGAGCAAATAGACGACGCTAAAAGAAATGAACTGGGTTTGCAAAAGGGCAGTCGTAAACCAAAGCGTTCCCAAGAGCCCACTCAACAGGGAGACGAAAATAATGGCAAGAAATTCTTTCCGCCCCAATTTGATTTTTTTGATAAATAGATCTTTAAAGAAAAACGGCAGGAGAATCAAGGCGCCGACGAGGTGTTCAAAAAAAACAATCACCACCGGCGGTAAAATGTAAAGGCTCCTTCTTATTATCCCGTCGAATGCCCAAAGAGAGGCGGCGATGACGATTAAAAGGGGACCATTATTGAGGATTTTCTTCATGAGGATTTATTATATCATTTATTGAATAGCTTGAAGAAGGCTTCTTTTGGAATCTCGACGCGGCCGACCATCTTCATTTTCTTTTTCCCTTCTTTTTGTTTTTCCAGCAGTTTCTTTTTCCGCCCGACGTCCCCGGCGCCGATTACTTTTCCGCTTTTGACCAGAACATTTTTTCTAAAGGGTGAGATCCGTTCCGAGGCGATAATCTTTCCTTTGTAGCGGGCCTGAATTTTTACTTCGTATTGTTGGCGCGGTATCAGTTCCTTCAACCGCACCGTGATGAATCTGGCTTTTTCGAATGATTTTTCGGCGACGACGACCTCGGAAAATTCCTCGACTGGCTCTCCGTTTAGCAATAACTCGAGGCGCGCGGCGTCGGCCTTTTCGTATCTCAAAAATTCCCAGTCTAGCGAGGCAAATCCCGAAGAAACGCTTTTCAGGCGGTCGAAAAAATCGGACATCAGCTCGCTCATCGGCATTTCATAACTCAATATCGTTTTGTTTTTATTGTCCATCGTCAAAAAT
>MGAT01000012.1:22245-22716 GCA_001789855.1 Candidatus Roizmanbacteria bacterium RIFCSPLOWO2_01_FULL_44_13
CCAAACTCAAATTAAACTCCCTTTCCAACCTCTCGCGGACCACGTCGGCGTGAAGCAGCCCCAAGAATCCAACCCGAAATCCGGCCCCAAGAGCCCGGCTATAGATCGGAGAAAACTGCAACGCCGAATCATTAAGGTACAATTTCTCTAAAGCTTTTTTTAGATTCAAATAATCGGCCGTTTCTGTAGGAAAAACGGAGGCAAAGACCATCGGTTTCACCTTTTTGTAACCGGGAAGAGGAGCTGTGCCACTATATGAGGCGACTATGGTGTCGCCGACCGACACTTCATGAATATCTTTTAGATTAGTCGCCAAATAACCAATCTGGCCCGCGTCAAGTGTAGGCAAAGGTGTCAAGTCGGGAGAAAAAAAACCTGTTTCCAAACCTTCAAATACTACACCGTTGTTCGCCAATTTCATTTTTTCTCCTTTTCTGACCATACCGTCAAAAACTCTTATAAAAGCAATTA
>MGAT01000012.1:22818-24701 GCA_001789855.1 Candidatus Roizmanbacteria bacterium RIFCSPLOWO2_01_FULL_44_13
GAAACACCCGTTCCTGTTTTCGCCGATATCTCAAAAATTTCAATTTCTTTGATTCCTAAAAAATCAACCAGCTGTTTTTTAGTTCCGGCTGGGTCGGCCGACGGCAAATCGATTTTATTGACGGCGGCAATTATAGTTAGATTTAATTCCTGCGCTTTTAATGCATTGGCAATCGTTTGTGCCTGGATTCCTTGAGTAGCGTCGACCAAAAGGATTACCCCTTCGACAGAGGATAAGGTCCGATCCACCTCGTAGGAAAAATCCACGTGCCCGGGAGTGTCGATCAAATTTAAAATATATTCGCCGTATTTCATGCGAACCGGCGCTAACTTTATAGTTATGCCGCGCTCTCTCGAAATCGGATTACGGTCGAGCATCTGTTCGTCGTGGCGGCCAGGTTCAATGGTGTGGGTTTCTTCGAGCAGTCTGTCGGCGAGGGTCGACTTGCCGTGGTCGACGTGGGCGATGATGGCAAAATTACGGATGTTGTTCATATTTTGTTTAAGACCCGGTAGTAAAATTTTTCGGTTTCCTCGGCGGCCTTGTCCCAACTGTATTTTTTACTTTCTTTGAGGCACCAGCGGGATAAATTCTTACGCCTTTTGTCGTTGGTCAAGAGTTCTATGAGCGAGTCGGCGAGGCCATTAGTGTCTTTGGGTTCGACAAAAAATTCTTTATCGGGACAGTCTTTGAAGATTTCTTTCGTTGCGCTATTTTTAAATCCCACAACCGGCACTCCGCACGCCATCGCCTCAATCATCGTTAAGCCAAAAGCCTCGTTCGTGTAAGGAGCGCAAAAAATGTCGGCTTCCTGGTAATATTTGATTTTCTTGTTGCCGAATATTTCCCCGGCAAAAATCACGTTTTTCCGTAATTTGTTGTTTCTGACATAATCCATAAGGGTTTTTTTGACCGGACCTTTTCCAACTATTGTTAATTTGACGTTCGGTATGGCTTCTACTACCTTTTTCATCGCGCGCACCAGATACTTTCCTCCTTTTCTTGTCACCAGGCGGCTCAAAAAAAGAATAGTTGGCGCCGAGTTCTTCTTCTTTTTAGCCGGAGTAAAAACTTTGTCTACGCCGTTATAAATCATCGCCGATGACAATCCTCTTTTGGATAGATTTTTCCAGCGGGCCTGCGACAATTTCGAAACATAGATAGAGCCGGAAAAATGTTTGGAAAAATCGTCTTTAAAAAGCGCCATTATCGGTAAAAAAGTGTTAAAAAATGAATTGTCATCCCAGGCGGAATGAAAGCTAGCCACTTTGGGAATCTTCACGTTTTTTATAATTTCGGAGTTGACAAAAGGAATGTGATAATCGTGAAAATGGAGAAGGTGATATTTTTTTTTATCCATCGACAAGATTAGTTTTTTGCTTTGATTTAGTTCGGTAGTAAGATTGAAGGCATTTCCTCCTATTGATACAAATAAGGGTTTTGATATATTGTAATAGTTTTTATATTTATATCCTTTTCCCGTTGGACCGTATATGTCAACCTTGTGACCGAGCTTATTGAGAGCCCGGCTCAAAAAATACAGGTGCTCTTGGGCGCCGCCCGTTTGCGAAGGATCGTAGGGCATGACCATAGCTATCTTTAACTTTTTTTTCATATATAATAAAAATTGTGGTTTATTATCTTGTTCTGCTGGTCCGCGTAATCTTTGCTCCTCTAATTTTTATTTGGCCCGCGACATCAGTAATTGTATCATTTTTGCTAGACGTGGTCGACGGCGACATCGCCCCTTACACCGTCTCTAAAGAAAGGTATCAAATAATTGACAAAACGATTGATTCCTGGGTTTATATTTTCGAGATGATCTACGCCTGGATTAATTTTGAACAATTCAAGTTTTTGCTTTTGGGCCTTTTTCTTTGGCG
>MGAT01000012.1:24719-24851 GCA_001789855.1 Candidatus Roizmanbacteria bacterium RIFCSPLOWO2_01_FULL_44_13
GTTCTACATTACCTCAAACCGGCGTTTATTTGTCGTTTTCGGCAACTATTTCGAAAACGTCTTCTTTGTCATTTTTTTCGGATTTACCAAGCCGCCGGTTTTTTACTTTGCCGTCGTTTTCGTTTCCTTGAT
>MGAT01000012.1:24925-26553 GCA_001789855.1 Candidatus Roizmanbacteria bacterium RIFCSPLOWO2_01_FULL_44_13
ATTGGAAAAAGTTGCCTTGATATATCCGCTTATATTTCTCAACCTTTCGATAAGAAATTTAAAATCGAATGTGAATTTTTCCTTGTGCTTAAAATACAGCCGCCACCAGTTGACCATGTCTTGGCGCGCCTTGAAGTTACCCATGGTTTTCGCCGTCGTCAAATGGTTGTGTTTAACGGTGACGGCCGATAGACCCATTTTGTATCCTGTTTTTTTAAAACGCAAGAAAAAATCGACGTCCTCGAGGTAAGCAAAAAACCTCTCGTCGAATCCTCTAAGTTTTTTAAACACGGAGGTTTTTATCAATAAACAAGCCGCCGTCAGTCCGTCCATTTTATTATTCGAGCTTGTCGAGAATAATTCTATCTTCCCATAAGGCAACACTCTATATCCATAATTCTCGATTTTGCCGTTAGGATTACGGAGCAGGGGAGAGACCGCATCCAGCTTTCTTTTTTCTGCTTCTTTTACTAATTCATCTAATGTTGTCTCGTCTTTAAACTCTATGTCGTCGTTCAAGATAAGGAGCCATTTTGTCTTTGCATTTCTAGCCCCATAATTAACTCCTCCTGCAAAGCCTCTGTTTTTCTTTGAATTGTCGACGACGACCAAATCGTAGTCTTTGTCTCTGAAATATCGACTCAGATATCTTATTCCTTCTAAATTATTCAAGGTTGGAATTATTATAGTCAACCTATTTTTCATAATCTTATTATATACTTTTTATCTTATTGACAAGCTCTTTTATTGGTAGTATCCTAATTTTTATTGATGCAAAATCTGTTAAAGTTCCTAAAAAAATTCAAAATTCGGGCTCTGATATTCCTCGCCGTTTTGGGGCCGGGCATTATTACCGCCGTTGCCGACAATGACGCCGGAGGAGTGGCCACCTATACGGTGGCCGCCTCATTATATGGCATGGCCTCCCGTTTTTTAATTATTCCCGAAGCAATCCTTCTCGCCGTCACCCAAGAGGTCGGCTCCCGAATTGCCATTGTCACGCGCAAAGGTTTGGGAAGTCTTATTAGAGAAAGATACGGGGTGAAAATTTCGATGCTGATTTTCTTTTTCTACTTTATTACCAACAGTGGCGTCGTTCTCCAGAACGTGTCGGGGTTGAAATCGACCTTTCAACTTTTCAATCTAAACTGGCAGTTTTTTCTTATCTTAACCTGCGCCTTATTGATCTTTGCCGTTATTAAGTTTAACTATCAAAAACTCCAAAATATTTTTCTTTTTATGATTCTGTTTTATTTTGCTTACGTTGTCTCCGCTTGGCTATCGCGCCCTAACTGGGGTGAAGCAATCAGAGAGAGTTTCATCTTTCCCACAAAAATAAATTTTGGGGACGCCGGCTTTTGGTTTTCAAGAATCGCTGTACTCGGAACCACAATTACCGCCTGGGGCCAATTTTTCATCTCCAGTTTTATACTCGACAAAAATCTTTCCACCTCGCACATAAAAGCGGAAAAAACGGAAATCTATTTCGGGTCGGCGATAACGAGTTTTTTTTCATGGATGATGGCAATCGCCGTCACCTACACTCTGTTTGCCAATAAAATCCACGTCACCGATGGTTATTCGGCTGCTCTCGCCATGACTCCTTTGGCGGGCGAACTTTCCACTTT
>MGAT01000012.1:26643-28959 GCA_001789855.1 Candidatus Roizmanbacteria bacterium RIFCSPLOWO2_01_FULL_44_13
ACTCTTTTTCCTCAAACGTCGCTCTTCAAACTCACTCTATACGTTGACTTTCTAAACGGCGCCATGTTGCCGGCGATATTTTTCTTCCTGATAAAAATATCCGGAGACGAGGAGATTATGGGGAAGTACAAGGTAAAAGGCATTTCCAGATTTATTCTTATTGCATCCGCCATTGCGATAAGCTTTGCCGTTATCATTTCCTTTTTGGGTAAATTCCTCCATATAATCTAAAAATTGGTAAAATATCCTCATGACAATCGGAATTGACATCTCGATGCTGAATTACCAAGGATCGGGCGTTGCTAACTATACCTTTAATCTCGTTAAAAATCTCCTCAAGTACGACAAAAAAGATGACTACCGTCTGTTTTATTCCAGCTTACGCCGTCCGAAAAATTTCTATTATTTGAAAGAGTTAAAAAAGATCGGTGCCGATATCTTCGAACTGTCTCTTCCTATAACTTTTCTCGAAACCGCCTGGGGGCGACTCAATATTATCGAGCCGGAGTTGTTTATAGGCAAGGTCGACGTTTTTGTCGCCTCCGATTATCTGCGTCCTCCCACCTTTAAAGGTACAAGGGTAGTTACCACAGTTCACGACCTAATCTGGAAAATATTTCCCGAATACCACGAGGAAAGGATCATTCGCGCCCACGAAAAAAAACTCGCAAAAACGATCAAATACAATGACTCAATCATCGCCGACTCTAAAAATACGAAGAAAGATCTCTTAAAATATTATCCGAAGGTCAAAGAAAAAAATGTCCACGTTATCTACCCCGGGATAGGGGAGCAGTACAAAAAAATGTCGAGTTCAAAATACCCTGGTAATTTTGTCCTCTACGCTGGCGCGGTCGAGCCGAGAAAAAACCTGGAAACCGCTATTCGCGTCTTCCACGATCTCGTTACTTTTCGAGCGAAGTCGAGAAAGCCCTATGCCGATTTTAAGTTTTTAATCGCCGGGCGTGGCGGATGGAAAAACGAAAATATTTTGCCTTTGATTAAAAAGTTGGGTTTGAAAAAAAAGATTAAATTTATGGGGTATGTTGCGGAAAAAGACTTGCCTTATCTTTACTCTGCCGCTAAGGTTTTTATTTTTCTCTCCCTCTATGAAGGATTCGGCCTGCCGCCTTTGGAGACGGCTGCCTGCGGCACACCAACTTTGCTTTACGCGAACTCCTCTCTAAAAGAAATTTTCAAGCCAGGCTATCCCTACACAAAAAAAGGTAAAGAACTGGAAACGCTGAAAAAACTGATAGATGAAAAACCCAATGTCAAAAAATTTATGTACGACTTCTCCTGGAAGAATTATTGCGCCGAATTCCTCAAAATAATCGCCTCCTGACAATCTGAACTGTCCTATTTGTAGCATATAGTCCATAGACAAACGAAAAATCGTAATTTATCCTTTCGTTGTGAGAATAGAAATTGACCAATCGGGAAAAATTGAGCAGACACAATGGAATACCATTATTTCTTTATCAAACGAAATTAGATACTCTATCATTCTTAATAAAAAAATAAAGCGTCGTTTACAAACAAAATTTAGAAATTACAATAAGCCTAGAATGTTTGTTTATCAAGTTTTTTCAGCTCTCATATCCATCATCTTTAAAGAAGTTAAGCCAAAGTCCAAAGTAATTATTGACTTAGAATATTTCGGGCAACGAGATTTATTAATAGTGCAGATTACCAAATATATCAAACAGCTTAAGATTACACCCATTCCCATTTTTGATTTTGGGTTCGTAGGTAAAAATTCTCCCGCACACCACCTAGCCCAACAGGTGGCATATAAAAAGAAAGCGGCGAATAAAAAAGTTGGTTTTGCAGAAATAAGTAGATTAATCTGGCCCAGAAAAAATGACCGGGTATCCACCGATTAAGATGGACCGAGGACTGCTTAACTGCGGACTTTCACCGCGAGATCGGCAGCCATCCCGATCAACTATATAATAACTTATGTATAAAAGCTTGTCAATATCTGACCACTTTCTCCCACGGAAATATATCCCGCCCGAAGTGACCGTATGAGGCGGTTTTGAGGTAGATCGGTCGCCTCAAGTTAAATTTATCGATTATTCCTTTTAAGGAAGTATCCAATATCTTGTCCATAAAGCTCCTTATCACTTTGTCGCTTTTCTTGCCGGTTCCGAAAGTTTCCACCTCTTCCATGACCGGTCGCTGGGCACCGATAAAGTAGGCCAGCCTGACTTCGCATTTTTTCGCCAATCCGTTGGCGACGATATTTTTTGCCAAGTAGCGCGCGCCGTAGGCGGCCGACCGGTCGACCTTGGTTGGGTCTTTACCGGAAAA